>NZ_CAOKTW010000009.1:0-187053 GCF_948472335.1 Streptococcus bouchesdurhonensis
GGGGCTGCTTTACTTCTTTAGCTATCTTGGTCAGGGTCAAGGAAGCTTTATCTATAATGAATTTTAACTTGAAGGAGAATTCCTATTGTGTCAAATAAACCAATAGTAGATATGATTGAAACCATTGAGCATTTTGCTCAGACACAGCCTAGCTATCCTGTTTACAATGTTTTGGGACAGGAACACACTTATGGAGATTTAAAGGCTGATTCGGATAGTTTGGCTGCAGCCATTGATCAACTGGATTTGCCAGAGAAGTCTCCTGTGGTCGTTTTTGGTGGCCAAGAATATGAAATGTTGGCAACCTTTGTAGCGCTGACTAAGTCAGGTCATGCCTACATTCCCATTGACAGTCATTCAGCCTTGGAGCGAGTTTCAGCTATTTTAGAAGTAGCGGAGCCAAGTTTGATTATTGCCATCTCAGACTTTCCATTGGAGCAGGTTTCTACACCGATGATGACTCTAGCTCAGGTTCAAGAAGCCTTTGCTCAAGGGTCTAGCTATGAGATCACGCATCCAGTCAAGGGAGATGATAACTACTACATTATCTTTACTTCTGGTACAACTGGTAAGCCTAAAGGAGTGCAGATTTCACATGATAACCTCCTCAGCTTTACCAACTGGATGATTACGGATAAGGAATTTGCGACGCCAAGTCGTCCGCAAATGCTGGCTCAGCCACCTTATTCTTTTGACCTGTCTGTCATGTACTGGGCACCGACCTTGGCATTAGGTGGTACGCTCTTCGCTCTTCCTTCAGCTATTACTCAGGACTTTAAGCAACTCTTTGCGACCATCTTTTCATTGCCAATCGCTATCTGGACATCAACCCCTTCTTTTGCGGATATGGCCATGTTGTCAGAAGACTTTAATAGTGAGAAAATGCCTGGAATTACGCATTTCTACTTTGATGGAGAAGAATTGACGGTCAAAACGGCTCAAAAACTGCGTGAGCGTTTCCCAAATGCCCGTATTATCAATGCCTACGGTCCAACAGAAGCGACAGTGGCTCTGTCAGCTGTTGCTGTGACAGGCGAGATGCTGGCGACTCTCAAACGCCTACCAATCGGCTATACCAAGGCTGATTCTCCAACCTTTATCATTGATGAGAATGGCAAGAAACTGCCAAATGGTGAACAGGGAGAAATCATTGTTTCTGGACCAGCCGTTTCAAAAGGTTATATGAACAATCCTGAAAAAACGGCAGAAGCCTTCTTTGAGTTTGAAGAGCTGCCAGCCTATCACACGGGCGATGTGGGAACCATGACAGATGAAGGCTTACTTCTCTACGGCGGACGCATGGACTTCCAGATTAAGTTTAATGGTTACCGCATTGAGTTAGAAGATGTTTCTCAAAATCTTAATAAGTCTCGCTATATCGAGTCTGCTGTTGCTGTTCCGCGCTATAACAAGGACCACAAGGTGCAAAATCTATTGGCTTATGTCATTTTGAAAGACGGTGTTCGTGAGCAGTTTGAGCGAGATATTGATATTACCAAGGCTATCAAGGAAGATTTAACAGATATCATGATGTCCTACATGATGCCGTCTAAATTCCTTTATCGAGACAGTTTGCCACTGACTCCAAATGGAAAAATTGACATCAAAGGATTGATTAACGAGGTGAATAAGAGATGATGGAGTTCTTTCAACAGCTTCCTCATTTAGAGCCATATGGGAATCCTCAGTATTTTGTCTATGTGATTGCTGCAACCTTGCCCATCTTTATCGGTCTCTTTTTCAAGAAACGCTTTGCCTGGTATGAAGTACTGGTTAGTCTTTTCTTTATCGTCACCATGTTGGTAGGTGGGAAGACCAATCAGTTGGCTGCCTTGGGTATTTACCTTTGCTGGGAAATATTGCTCCTGCTTTTCTACAAGCATTATCGAAAAAGCAAGGATGGCAAGTGGGTCTTCTACCTAGTTAGCTTTCTATCCCTCCTTCCGATTATCTTTGTCAAGGTGCAGCCAGCTATCAATGGAACGCAGTCTTTGCTTGGGTTCTTGGGTATTTCTTATCTGACGTTTCGTTCGGTTGGGATTATCATCGAGCTGAGAGATGGAGTGATTAAGGATTTTACCCTCTGGGAATTCCTCCGTTTCCTTCTCTTCATGCCAACTTTCTCGAGTGGTCCAATCGATCGCTTTAAGCGTTTTAAAGAAAATTATCAGACCATTCCTGAGCGGGATGAGTTGATGGATATGTTGGATGAATCTGTTCGCTATATCATGTGGGGCTTTTTGTATAAGTTTATCCTAGCTCATGTTTTAGGAGAGACCTTACTACCTCCTCTGAAGAATCTAGCCTTGCAATCAGGTGGCTTCTTTAACCACTATGCCTTGGCAGTTATGTATACCTTTGGTCTGGAACTCTTCTTTGACTTTGCAGGTTACTCTATGTTTGCCTTAGCCATTTCAAATTTGATGGGAATCCGTAGCCCTATCAACTTTAATAAGCCCTTTTTATCAAGGGATTTAAAAGAATTTTGGAATCGCTGGCATATGAGTCTGTCCTTCTGGTTCCGTGACTTTGTCTTTATGCGAATGGTCATGGTGTTGACTAGAAAGAAGGTCTTTAAAAATCGCAATGTAACCTCAAGTGTGGCCTACATTGTAAATATGCTGATTATGGGATTTTGGCATGGTGTGACCTGGTACTATATCGCCTATGGACTCTTTCATGGATTAGGCTTGGTTATCAATGACGCTTGGATTCGTAAGAAAAAAACGCTCAATAAGGAACGGAAAAAAGCAGGGAAGCCTGCTCTACCTGAGAATCGCTGGATTCAGTTGCTTGGCATGGTTATCACCTTCCATGTCGTCATGCTGTCATTCTTAATCTTTTCTGGATTTTTGAATGATTTATGGTTTAAAAAATAAAGGAAATAAAATATGGATATCAAATCAGAAGTTATCGAAATTATTGATGAGTTGTTTATGGAAGATGTTTCTGACATGATGGATGAAGATCTTTTTGATGCAGGTGTCTTGGATAGTATGGGAACGGTTGAATTGATTGTGGAGATTGAAAACCGTTTTGATATTCGTGTCCCTGTAACAGAGTTTGGTCGTGATGACTGGAATACAGCCAATAAAATCATAGCTGGTATTGTGGAGCTTCAAAATGCTTAAACGCTTATGGATGATCTTCGGACCGGTATTGATAGCTGGTTTGTTGGTTTGTCTGCTCATCTTTTTCTATCCTGCTGAGATGCATCATGATTTGGGAGCTGAGAAGCGTTCAGCGGTGGCTACTACCATTGAAAGTTTTAAGGAGCGAAGTCAAAAAGTCAGAGCCCTATCTGATCCAAATATGCGTTTTGTTCCCTTCTTTGGCTCTAGTGAATGGCTTCGTTTTGACGGTGCTCATCCTGCGGTATTAGCTGAGAAATACAATCGCTCCTACCGTCCTTATCTTTTAGGACAGAGGGGAGCTGCATCGCTCAACCAGTATTTTGGAATGCAACAGATGTTGCCACAACTGGAGAATAAACAAGTTGTGTATGTTATCTCACCTCAGTGGTTCAGTAAAAATGGCTATGAGCCAGCAGCTTTTCAGCAGTATTTTAATGGAGACCAGTTGACCAGTTTTCTGGAACATCAATCAGGAGACCAGGCCAGTCAATATGCAGCGACTCGCTTACTACAGCAGTTTCCAAACGTAGCTATGAAGGATCTGGTTCAGAAGTTGGCAAGTAAAGAAGAATTGTCGTCTGCAGACAATGAGATGATTGAATTATTGGCTCGGTTTAATGAACGTCAAGCTTCCTTTTTTGGTCAGTTTTCAGTTAGAGGCTATGTCAATTATGATAAGCATGTAGTTAAGTATTTAAAGACCTTGCCAGACCAGTTTTCTTATCAAGCTATAGAAGATGTCGTTAAAGCAGATGCTGAAAAGAATACTTCCAATAATGATCTGGGAATGGAAAATTATTTCTATAATACGCAGATTAAAAAGGAATTGAAGAAATTAAAGGATTCTCAGAAAAACTTTACCTACCTCAAATCACCAGAGTATAATGACTTACAGTTGGTGTTGACACAGTTTTCTAAATCTAAGGTAAACCCGATTTTTATCATTCCACCTGTTAATAAAAAATGGATGGACTACGCTGGTTTACGAGAAGATATGTACCAACAAACGGTGCAGAAGATTCGCTACCAGTTAGAAAGTCAAGGTTTTACCAATATAGCAGATTTTTCTAAGGACGGTGGGGAGCCTTTCTTTATGAAGGATACCATCCACCTTGGTTGGTTGGGCTGGTTGGCTTTTGACAAGGCAGTTGATCCTTTCCTATCCAATCCAACACCAGCTCCGACGTACCACCTGAATGAGCGCTTTTTCAGTAAAGACTGGGCTACATACGATGGAGATGTCAAGGAATTTCAATAGACGAATATAGAAGTGACTCTAGAAATTGGATTGCGTATCTGACTTCTAGAGTTTTTTATTTCAAATTTTTAGTTTATCTTACATCATTCTAAATATAAAAGAATTATCAGAAACTAGAAATTTAAGATTTATTGGAGTTGTATATCTAGTATTTACTTGGCTTTTCTTATGTTGGATAGAGGTCAGATTATATGCTATAATTTTAGGTAAGAGATGTTTAAATCCAAATGAATGAATTGGTAAGAATTTTATAAGGAGTTAAATTTGAAAAATATAATCTTTTGCACATCTCCGTTTCAAGTGTTAGTTGCTAAAGAAGTAGCTAAAGTTGTCTCGGAAAATTTTATCGGGATTTATTTAAAAATGTCAGAAGACAAGAGACAGCTTAACTATGCTAAACAGATGGAAGATTTCTGTGAGGAAGTTTTTGTACTTGAGGGAAGAAATATTCTGGAAAAGGTGCATACTTTTTTACGAGATAAAGAAATTAAAAACTTATATTTAGCTAGTTTAGATAATCCTATTGCACTAACTATTTTTAATCCAGATAGCATGAATTTGTATACTTTTGATGATGGTAGTACTTCAGTTGTTCCGCTTAATATGTATACGCAAAATCTAGACAGGCTTATAGAACATACAAATTTCACCTTGAGTGATATCATGTCTTATTCAAAGAAACATTATACAGTATTTAAAGAGTGCATTCTTTTCCCGAAAGAAAAGCAGGAAATCTTGAATTTTTCGACAGAGCCTAAAGGGTTCCAGAGAGCTAAAAATGGCAAGAAGATTACTGTGTTTTTAGGTCAAGCGCTCGGTTCTCCTTTTGATTTGGGAGATATTGAACTAAGCAAGCGATTGACAGGAAAAATACTTTCTGGACTCGATTCTGTCAGATACTATCCTCATCCGAGAGTAGGATTGGATTTAAACACAGCTGACAAAGTGGAATCTGATTTGTGTTTTGAAGAAGAAATCTATCTTTTGTTAGAAAAGTATGAGTTTGTTGATGTACATGGCTTTTATTCAACTTCTCTTTTGTTGATAAAAGATATCGAAGGTGTCTCTGTGCATGGTTATCGTACCTTCTTAACAACGCACGAATCAGATGCTTTTCAAAAATTGGGAGTTCCTTATCAAAATGTGTCCCAATCGGACACACTTGTTGATATTGTCATGCCTGTCTATAATGGCGCTGGAACCATTAGCCAAACGATTGATTCTGTCTTGAATCAAACTCACCAAGCCTTTCGTCTGCTAATTATCGATGATGGTTCGACAGATCATACTGAGGAGGTTTGTCAAGCTTATCTAGCGGACCAACGTATCCAGTATGTGAAAAACAACCATCAAGGGATTTCAAAAAGTTTGAATGATGGGGTAAGGATATCCCAAACGGATTATGTGGCAAGGCAAGATTCAGATGATATTTGGATGCCTTGGCATCTAGATCTTCTATTGCATGAATTGGAAACGAATCCTCAATTGGATATTATTGGAGCTAAAGTCATTGTAGAGGAAGATGAGATAACGAATAAAATAAAGCGAAATAATTATAATCATTTATTTGGAGAACAGTTATGGCTAGAGCTTGCCTATAGAAATGTATTTAATCATTCAACAGTTATTTTTAAGCGTGCCGCCTATGAGGAAGCAGGAGGGTATGATGAGCACTGTGATGGGTTTGAAGACTGGCATTTGTGGTCTCGTATGGTGACAAAGGATAATGCCTTGGTTTTAAATATCGTGACGACCTGTTATCGTCTGTCAGAGAGACATAAACGAGGTATGGCCTTCCGTGCAAGATTGGCTAGAAGTCGTGGTTTGAGATTAGAAGATGTTTTAGAATAGATAATGGTGAAAGTATTTACAATCAAAGAAGGAGTTCCTGTAAGCTCTTATGGTTTTGAAAGAAGTCAATTGGCTCGTCAAGAAATTTTTAAAAGTTTGCAAGTAGAACAAGAGCTTGTTTTAACAAATTTAGAAAATTTTGTTCCAAATTTTGTGGAAACACTAGAAAATCTCGGATTTGAGAATTTTTATCATGTGATTTTTGAACAATCTGACTTGGCTAGAAACAAACCGAGTGTCAAAAAAGATTTTTTAGATGAATTAAAGGATGTCCATAAAATAGAGTACACGAAAGAAGGATATGTAGGTCTTGTTTACTATCAAGCAGGATATGTTGAATGTTACACCTCTCAACTACTCTATCGCTATGATTATCTAGAGAAACAGTTTACTCTTTATGATAGTAAAGGAGAACTACTGAAGGGTGATGTGAGCGAAAATTATCACCGCTATCACAATCTAAGGAGTGGTGAGACCTATACTCAATGGCAATTGGTGAATCTTTATTTGGCAGAACATTCAAGTCAAGAAGATAGATTTGTCATTGATATGATCAATGAGTATCCACTGCAGTTAAGGAAATTTTTCCAAAATACGGGAAGAAAGCTATTTGCTTACACTCATTATAATATTCTCGATCCTATGATGAAGTTTGTGTTACAAACCTGGTGTAGGAATATAGTAGCTAGTCCTGTTTTAGAGCAGATGTTAGGTAAAGAGAAGGTTCAGTTTTTACCCCCGATGTTTGTGGATAGAGTTTTGGAAAAAGAATATACAAGAGTCACCGATTGGTGTATTGTTGGGAATATGACCTTTATTAAACGTTGTGCATGGGCAATTGAGGCTTTTAGGCAAGTTCCTGATAGCCAGTTAACAATTTATGGGAATTTACCTGATGGCTATAAAAAAGAAGATTTACCGCCTAATGTGCATTATGCAGGTTTTCTGGAAAAAGTTCCTTATGAAAAGCACCAAGGTTATATCTCTTGCTCAATGAGTGAATGTTTTGCGAATGCGGCTGTGGAAGCTTCTTCTATGGGCTTGGTTTGCCTCTTGTCAGATGCAGATTTGGCACATAGATATTATGCGAGTAGAGATATAAATATTAAACGATTTAAAGATGTTGGAGAATTAATTATCTTAGTGAAGGCTCATCAAAAAGAAGGAGATTATCCCTCTTCAACATTCTCAAAAGACTATCAAAAATTTGATATTTTAGAGTTATATAAGCGTGTATTATTCATATAAAGTGATATAATAGATAGTATGATTATGGAAACAGTTTCATAATTCATAGTTTGGTACTTAATAGTATTCAGGTCTTAATTTTAGGAAGGTGCAGTTTTATGTTTGCAAAAGATAAGCGAGAGAAATTTTCTCTTCGTAAGTACAAAGATGGTCGAACTGATTCTAAGTTAATCGGGGCAACGATTTTGGCCACAGGTGTGGCTTTAGCTGTTGGTGCAAGTCCAGTAGCTGCTGCTGTTACATCTAATGGTGGTGATAGTGTAACTTTAGTGAGTGATACATCGAAAGTAGCTTCGACAGAAGCCACAACGTTTACTGATGACAGTGATGCGTCTAAAACTGTAAAAGTTGATGCGGTATTAGCTAAAGATACGCCAGAACCAACAAAAGCCAACAACCATACAGGTGATGCTGATGGAAGTGATGTATTAAACTTTAAATCAGAGGCAACGGTTAATTACAAGCTTGATTCTGATAAATCAGACTTAAAACCTGCAGAAACAGTAAAGACAGGAGAAGGTTCAGTTACAACTCCTTACGATAAAAAAGGTCTTTCTTACGACACAGATGGAAAAGACTACCGTGAATCAACTGTTACTAAAACAGGTGACGCTGTTACAGAAGCTACTGGTAAAAAAGATACAGTAGAAGCCAACAACAAAGTTTACGAATACGTACGTTCTGAAGTCGAAAATGCGGATAAAGCAACTTATGACAAAACAAACTTCAACAACATCGAAGCAAGAGTATCGCCAGAAGGAATGCACAATAAGCTAGGTGAGATTGACTATACTAAAACAAAAGGGAAAGTCTATCTAGTAGAAGAAACAGCTGACGGGCAATACGGTAAGTATGTTGTAGCTGAAAATGGAGTATCTAGTGACGAGGATGCTGCAACTCAGTGGAAAAACGGTCAAGCAGATGCCAAAGAATTTACGAAAGAAAACGTAACGCTAGAAGAAGGGGATACTGTTCTTGTCCTTGATAAGGATACTTATGCTGTCGGTGCAGGTAAAGAAGTTAAGGTTACTAAAAAAGGTACAGAGACTTATGAACCTGTTAATCAACGTATGGATACATACGTGTTAGGTAAAAAAGACTATGATTCTTATGTTTCAGAAGATTATTCTGATGATATAGGTGACTATGCTAAGTATAGAAGACCAGGTGCGGATGGGATTTTTGGAACAGCTGATGATATTGTTGCAGCTGCGAAATCAAATCCAACATATGGTTTTGCAGGAATTAAAGATTTCAATGGACCGCACGTCTATAATCCAGAAACAAGAGAAGAATACGCTCCAGGAAAAATAGATGCAGCCCATTCTTCATTAAAAGATGTTTTGAAAAACTATGCCCTAGCTAATTACAAAGCCCTAGATTATTTAGAAAAAATAGCTGTAGGAGAAGAGAATAAGGCGAAAGTCCAAGCAGCTAGAACACGTTTAGATAATCATCTGAAAGAATTAGAAGATAAAATCCAAGATGGAACGGTTGAAATTGGATTATTAGAAAAGAAATCTGGAACCACTGGAACTCTTGTAGAGCATGCTCCGCTTGATGATAATTTATTCCCACAAGAGGAAAAGTTAAGTAAGTATTTAAAATTTTTACCTGATAAATTAGGTCGTTTAAGTTTCACAAATGTAACTACAAAAACAGAAGATACAGCTGGAGTACATAAGGAAATTACAACAACAACAGAGTATTCTTTTGAACCTGAAAATTCTGATGCCAATATTCAAGGACATAGTGAAGTTGTTACAGAGGAATATCCTATTTATAATGGCATACCTGAAGTAGATTTTACTGAAGATCCTAAGACAGAAGAAAAAACTACAAGCACAATACTCAAA
The DNA here is from genome assembly GCF_948472335.1 of Streptococcus bouchesdurhonensis. The sequence goes on from NZ_CAOKTW010000009.1 coordinate 9,348, forward strand.
AAAGGAACCATTACAATCTCTCAAGACGGTAAGATTACAGTATCAGGAGATAGTATAGTCGATGATGATTTTAATACTGCAGCTTCAAGAATCGGGGAAAATAAATATATTATCACAGGAACAGTAGGTGAAAGAACTCAGGTAACAACAACCCCTACAACAGAGTACAATACAAAAGAAATCATCACACCAGTACGTGCTTACAAAGTAATGGGTGAAGCAAAACCAGTAGTTACACATTACTACAACTTGAAGATTACAAAAGAAGAAGCTGGAGAAGAAACAGCTACTAAACAAGGTAGTGTCGTTATCAAGTATGTAACAACTGATGGAAAACAATTAAAATCAGAAACTGACAAAGATAATGTAACGCTTGAAACAAAAACTATCGTAAGCCTATATTCTGGTGAAACAAAAGTAGATGAACGTACTGATGTTAAACCAGTTGAACAGAACTACGATACAACTCCAAAACAATATCCAACCTTAGTAGATGCGGATACTGGATTCACATACGAGTATGTAGGTCTAAAACAAGGTTCTCCAGCAGCTAGTGGTAAAGTAGTAGAAGGAACTACAGAAGTTGTTTACGAATACCGTCTAGTAAGTGAAGAAGAAAAAACTCCGTCTAAATCAGAAGTTACAAAAACAGGTTCTGTTGATGTAAAACACGTTGTGATTAACGAAGATGGAAGCCTAAAAACATTAAAAGAAACAGAAGTAGTGAAAAATAATGTTCCTCTAGAGTATGAAGACACTTATGTAACTTACTCAAAAGGTGTGAAAGTATCTGAACGTAAAGAAAAACGCACAGTTACAGAAACATATGACACTACTGATAAACAATACCCAACACTAAAAGACGAAGCTACAGGTTTAGTTTACAAATATGTAGGACCAACATCTGACTCAGCTTCAGCAACAGGGGACGTAACTGAAGGTGAAAAACACGTTATCTACAGCTATGCTCTAGATAAACAAGAAGATGCAACTCCGACTGTAACTGAAGCTAAAGGTTCAGTAGTTGTTAAGTACGTTGATGCTGATGGTAATGAAATCAAAGATCCAGAAAATGTAGTGACGGATGCAGTTGTAAAAACAACGAAAACATACGCTACTAAATCAGGTGATGTTGTACTATCAACACGTGACGAAGTAACAGAAAATGATGTAAACTACAATGCTGCTGAGAAAAAAGTTGATACAATCAATAAAGATGGTAAGAAATATGTCTTCCGTGGAGTGTATGAAGTTTCTGATAAGTATAACAACGTATTAGAAGAAACAGGTAAGGTGAAAGAAGGAACTACGACTGTCGTTTACCAATACGACTACTTAATTCCAGTAGATCCAACTAAACCAAATGAAGGAGAAAGCACTCCTCCAAAACCAGAAGATAAGATTCCTAATGATCCACAAAACCGTTCATACAAAGATTTAGGTTTATTGAAAGAAGTAAAACGTAACATCACTTATGTTTACGAAAATGGACCAAAAGCAGGACAAGAAGCAAGTGCACCAGTTAACCAAACAGCTCGCTTCACAAGAACTGCCGAAATCAATAGTAGAACAGGTGAAGTGACCTACACTACAGATTGGACTCCAGAACAAAAACTTGCAGAAGTAGTATCGCCAAAAATCGATAAATATGCGGTTGATAAAGAAAAAGTAGCGGAATTACCAGTAACGCATGAATCTGAAGATAGTAGCGAAATTGTTAAATATCGTGAAAATCCTGAGATTATCGAACACGATGCAGCGAAAGACAAAAAAGGATCTGTAGTTGTTAAGTATGTTGATGCTCAAGGAAATGAAATCGATGAAGCGGTAACTGTTAAAGACAATGTTATTGTTGAAAAAGCAATGACAAAAGTTTACGCAGATCGCGAAGAAACTACTTATACAGCTACAAATGAAGAATACAGCACTGTAGCGAGTCGTAAAGATGTTATCGAAGCTAATGGTAAGAAATTTAAATACAGTGGTGTATATGAAGTTTCTGATAAGTTCAATAATACTACAGAAGAAACAGGTAAGGTAAAAGAAGGAACTACGACTGTCGTTTACCAATACGACTACTTAATTCCAGTAGATCCAACTAAACCTAACGATGGTGATCAAAATCCTCCAAAACCAGAGGATAAAATCCCTAACGATCCAAAAGGTCGCACATACAAAGATCTAGGTCTACTAACAGAAGTGAAGCGTAACATTACTTATGTTTATGAGAACGGACCAAAAGCAGGTCAGGAAGCAAGTGCGCCAGTTGAACAAACTGCTCGTTTCACAAGAACTGCCGAAATCAACAGTAGAACTGGTGAAGTGACGTACACAAGAGATTGGACTCCAGAACAAAAACTTGTCGAAGTAGTGTCACCAGAAATCAAAGATTACACTGTGGATAAAGCTAAGGTAGATGAATTAGCTGTAACACATGAATCTAAAGATTCAGCGGTTGTTGTTAAGTATTCTCAGAATAAACCAAATAGTGTACGTGATTACGCAAAAGACAAAAAAGGAACAGTTATCGTTAAATTCGTAGATATTAATGAAAACTTCCTTGCGGATGATGTAGTCGCTAAGAACAATGTCATTGTAGCTGAAGCAACAACTACAACTACTGGTGATAAAGAAGAAACGACTTACAAAGCTACAGAAGAAGAGTACGCTGTGACAGCTCCTGAAACTATCGTAGTAGATGGAGTAACATTCCGATTGAAACGTGTTCTTCCAGCAGGTGATAAGTTTAAAAATACTGTGGAAGAAAAAGGATTGGTTAAAGAAGGAACAACAACTATTGTTTACCAATATGTAATGCAAATTGAAGTTCCAAAAGTTGAAGTGCCAGAATTTGAAGGTGGAGTGGTTCCGTTAGATCCGCCAACTGTGGAAATTCCAGAGCTGAAGATTCCTGAAGAGCCAAAACCTCAACCAGAGCCTAAGCCAGAACCAAAACCGGCTCCAACTCCGGAGCCAAATCCAGCTCCTGCACCTACACCACAACCAGCTCCAACACCTCAACGAAACGAGACTCCAAAACCACCTGTACCTGTGGCGGAAGATTCGGGAACACCGGCAGTTCCGAACAAACCAGTACCTTCAAATTACAATCCGGATGGAAACACTTATCCAGCTCCATCAACTGAGGTAACTCAATTGCCAAATACTGGTACGGAATCGAACGCAGCCTTGGCAGCATTCGGATTTGTTGGAATTTTGAGTGGTCTAAGTATCGTTCTTCGTAAGAAGGATAATGAGTAAAATTTGTTCAAAATTTTAATGAGTTTCTAGTTATAGATTGCTAGACCTCTTGAGTGAGGTAAAGTATGTATTTGGAGAAGACTTTGCTCTTCTCCATTTTATATATAATTAGAAGAAAAAGAGTTGTGTTTTCTAAAATAGATTCAGATGATGGGCGACTTACGATGGAGATGTCAAGGCATTTCAATAGATCATAATATAGAAGAGTTCAAGAATGAAACTAGTTTTCACGTTTTTTCTTGACTCTTTTTTTGGTTGTGATATAATTAACCAGTAAATAATTTCAAAGAATAGTATTTTCTCTTAAAAAAGAGAAGTCTAAAAGGAAAGGAGTCAGATATGAGACAGCTAGCGAAGGATATCGATGCCTTTTTGAATGAGGTTATCTTGAAGTCTGAAAATCAGCATGAAATTCTAATAGGTCATTGCACTAGCGAAGTGGCTCTGACCAATACTCAGGAGCACATTCTCATGCTCTTGTCAGAGGAATCTTTAACAAATTCAGAATTGGCGCGTCGCCTCAATGTCAGTCAGGCAGCAGTTACCAAGGCCATTAAGTCTTTGGTCAAGGAAGGGATGTTGGAAACATCTAAAGATCCGAAGGATGCGCGTGTGATTTTTTATCAGTTGACTGATTTGGCTCGTCCAATCGCTGAGGAACACCATCATCACCATGAGCATACACTTTTAACCTATGAACAAGTGGCGACTCAGTTTACTCCAAATGAACAAAAAGTGATTCAGCGGTTTTTGACTGCTTTAGTAGGAGAAATCAAATAATGAGATATATTACGGTAGAGGATTTATCCTTCTATTATGATAAGGAGCCCGTTCTTGAACATATCAATTATAGTGTTGATAGTGGGGAATTTGTTACCTTGACGGGGGAGAATGGGGCAGCTAAAACGACACTGATTAAGGCCAGTCTTGGAATCCTCCAGCCACGCATTGGAAAGGTGACTATTTCAAAGACAAATACACAGGGTAAGAAATTGAGAATAGCCTACCTTCCTCAACAGATTGCCAGTTTTAATGCGGGTTTTCCAAGTACGGTTTACGAATTTGTCAAGTCGGGTCGTTATCCACGAAAAGGCTGGTTCCGTCGCTTGAATGCTCATGATGAGGAGCATATCAAGGCTAGTCTGGATTCAGTTGGCATGTGGGAACACCGAGACAAACGCTTGGGGTCTCTTTCTGGAGGGCAAAAGCAGCGAGCGGTGATTGCGCGTATGTTTGCTTCTGACCCAGATGTGTTTATCCTAGATGAGCCGACAACAGGAATGGATGCAGGAAGTAAAAATGAATTTTACGAACTCATGCACCACAGCGCCCATCATCATGGCAAGGCTGTTTTGATGATTACCCATGACCCTGAAGAAGTTAAGGATTATGCGGATCGCAATATTCATCTAGTCCGTAACCAAGACTCGCCATGGCGTTGTTTCAATGTTCATGAGAATGATCAGGAGGTGGGCCATGCTTAGTTTGTTATCTTATGACTTTATGCAACGTGCCTTTCTGGCCGTTATTGCCATGAGTCTTTTCTCGCCGGTATTGGGGACCTTCCTTATCTTGCGCCGTCAGAGTTTGATGAGTGATACCCTCAGCCACGTCTCGCTTTCGGGTGTAGCCTTTGGTCTGGTTCTGGGGATTTCGCCAACTATTTCCACTATTGCTATTGTCTTGATTGCGGCGGTCTTTCTGGAGTATCTCCGTACGGTTTACAAGAGCTTTATGGAAATCGGGACAGCTATCCTCATGTCAACGGGTCTGGCTGTTTCTCTGATTGTCATGAGCAAGGGTAAAAGCTCGAGTTCTATGAGTTTGGACCAGTATCTTTTTGGTTCAATCGTGACGATCAGCGAAGAGCAGGTTATTTCCCTCTTTGTCATTGCGGCGGTTGTTTTGATTTTGACCTTCCTCTTCCTTCGTCCGATGTACATTTTGACCTTTGATGAGGATACGGCCTTTGTGGATGGCTTGCCAGTTCGTACCATGTCCATTCTTTTTAACATGGTGACGGGGGTGGCCATTGCCCTTATGATTCCAGCTGCGGGAGCTCTTCTGGTATCGACCATTATGGTCTTGCCAGCCAGTATTGCCCTTCGTCTAGGGAAAAACTTTAAATCGGTTATGCTGCTTGCTAGTGCGATTGGCTTTTTGGGAATGGTAGCAGGACTTTACATTTCCTACTATGCAGAAACACCTGCAAGTGCAAGTATTACCATTATTTTTGTAACTGTCTTTTTACTAAGCAGTTTAGTAAGACGTTTTATCAAATAGGAGACTAACGTGAAAAAAATTAGCTTATTGTTCGCCAGTCTATGTGCCTTGTTTTTAGTGGCTTGTTCCAATCAAAAGCAGGCAGATGGCAAACTAAATATTGTGACAACCTTTTACCCTGTTTATGAATTTACCAAGCAAGTCGCAGGAGATACTGCTAATGTAGAACTCCTCATCGGTGCTGGTACAGAACCCCATGAATATGAACCGTCTGCCAAGGCAGTTGCCAAAATCCAAGACGCAGATACCTTCGTTTATGAAAATGAAAACATGGAAACATGGGTTCCTAAATTGCTAGATACTTTGGATAAGAAAAAGGTCAAAACCATCAAGGCGACAGGCGATATGTTGCTCTTGCCAGGTGGTGAGGAAGAAGAGGGCGACCATGACCATGGCGAAGAAGGCCATCACCATGAGTACGATCCCCATGTTTGGTTATCACCAGTTCGTGCCGTTAAACTTGTAGAGCACATCCGTGATAGCTTGTCAGCAGATTATCCTGATAAAAAAGAGACCTTTGAAAAGAATGCTGCTGCCTATATCGAAAAATTGCAAGCCTTGGATAAGGCTTATGCAGAAGGCTTGTCTCAAGCCAAACAAAAGAGCTTTGTGACTCAACACGCAGCCTTTAACTATCTTGCCTTGGACTATGGACTCAAACAAGTCGCAATCTCAGGTCTCTCTCCAGATGCAGAACCATCAGCTGCTCGTCTGGCAGAATTGACAGAGTACGTCAAGAAAAATAAAATTGCCTATATCTACTTTGAAGAAAATGCTTCACAAGCACTTGCTAACACACTTTCAAAAGAAGCAGGTGTCAAAACAGATGTCCTCAATCCTTTAGAAAGTCTGACAGAAGAGGATACCAAGGCTGGCGAAAACTACATCTCCGTTATGGAGAAAAACCTCAAGGCTCTGAAACAAACAACGGACCAAGAAGGCCCAGCAATTGAGCCTGAAAAGGCAGAGGATACCAAGACAGTTCAAAATGGTTACTTCGAGGATGCAGACGTCAAGGACCGCACCTTGAGTGACTATGTAGGTAACTGGCAATCAGTTTATCCTTTCCTTGAAGATGGTACGTTTGACCAAGTCTTTGACTACAAGTCTAAGTTGACTGGTAAGATGACTCAGGCTGAGTACAAGGCTTACTATACAAAAGGCTATCAGACAGATGTCACTAAGATCAACATTTCTGATAATACTATGGAATTTGTTCAAGGTGGACAAAGTAAGAAATTCACCTACAAGTATGTTGGTAAGAAAATCTTGACTTACAAGAAAGGCAATCGTGGCGTGCGCTTCCTCTTTGAAGCCACAGATGCAGACGCTGGACAGTTCAAGTATGTTCAGTTTAGTGACCACAATATCGCCCCAGTTAAGGCAGAACATTTCCATATCTTCTTTGGAGGCACAAGCCAAGAAGCCCTCTTTGAAGAAATGGATAACTGGCCAACCTACTACCCAGATAACCTATCTGGCCAAGAAATCGCTCAAGAAATGTTGGCGCATTGATGAGAATCAAAGGATAGCTTTGTATGAGGCTATCTTTTTAGTTACAAAATAGATGGTTAACATTTTATTTTTAAAAATCGCAGTTAAAACTGCACAGCCTTCTTTAAATGTGCTATAATACAGGAAAAATAATGATGGAGGTCACGATAATGGCAACATTTTTGATGATTTTTGTGGTGGTTTGTGTGCTCCTATTGGTGATAGTCACACTGAGTACAGTTTATGTGGTTCGTCAACAGTCGGTGGCGATTATTGAACGCTTTGGGAAATACCAAAAGGTTGCCAATAGCGGTATTCATATTCGCTTGCCTTTTGGAATTGACTCGATTGCAGCACGGATTCAGTTGCGCTTGTTGCAAAGCGATATTGTGGTTGAGACCAAGACCAAGGATAATGTGTTCGTTATGATGAATGTGGCGACTCAGTACCGTGTCAATGAGCAGAGCGTGACAGATGCCTACTATAAACTCATGCGTCCAGAATCTCAGATTAAATCTTATATCGAAGATGCCCTTCGTTCTTCTGTTCCAAAATTAACCTTGGATGAATTGTTTGAGAAAAAAGATGAGATTGCCCTTGAAGTCCAACACCAAGTAGCAGAAGAAATGACTACTTATGGTTATATTATCGTGAAAACCTTGATAACCAAGGTTGAACCAGATGCAGAAGTCAAGCAATCCATGAATGAAATCAATGCGGCGCAACGTAAGCGGGTCGCAGCGCAAGAATTGGCGGAAGCAGACAAGATTAAAATCGTCACTGCAGCTGAAGCCGAAGCAGAAAAAGACCGCCTTCATGGTGTGGGGATTGCCCAACAACGTAAGGCGATTGTGGATGGATTGGCAGAGTCTATCACAGAACTCAAGGAAGCCAATGTTGGCATGACAGAAGAACAAATCATGTCCATCCTCTTGACCAACCAGTATTTGGATACCTTGAACACTTTTGCTTCTAAAGGAAATCAAACCATCTTTTTACCAAATACGCCAAATGGTGTTGATGATATCCGTACACAAATCTTGTCAGCCCTCCGTGCTGAGAAGAAATAATAGACTAAAGAGCCTGGAGTCAGGCTCTTTTTGTATCACCCTTGTATCTTTGAGAACTAAATCCTCCTCCACAAATTATAGAATCTTTTCTGAGGATTTAGGGAGTGATGGAGGAAGTCTTGAAAGCGCTTTTGTTTTGTGCTATAGTCAAGTAAATCGAGTTGTTTAAAGAGGAATGCCTGTATGAGAAGAGAAGAAGTTTTGCGAAATCACTGGTTTTTTAGCCAAGAGGTGGGGAAAGAAGAGGCCTTGGCGCCGGATTTTCATAGAGAAAATTGGCAGGCTATTCAAGTGCCACACGACTGGAGTATTTACAATGATTTTGACCAGTATTCGCCAGCGCAAAATGAGGGTGGTCAGCTAAATGGGGGTCAGGCCTGGTACCGGACGCAGTTTTACTTGGAAGAAGATGTTAGTCTTGTATCGGTGCGTTTGTTGTTTGATGGAGTTTATATGAATGCCCAAGTCTATATCAACGGGCAAGTGCTGGGCTATTATCCCAATGGCTACACACCTTTTTCTTATGATATCACGCCTTATCTAAGAAATGATGGGACGGCCAACCAGCTTGCGGTTTTTGTGGAAAATCAGCAACCTAGCAGTCGTTGGTACTCTGGTAGCGGTATTTACCGAGAAGTGAAATTGTTGATTACGGATTCGGTACATCTGGATTTATATGGGATTAAGATAGAAAGTCCCAAGCTAATGGAACAAAGAGATGGATGGGTGGAAACTCAGCTTACAAGTAAGGTTTCAAATGATGGAACTCAGTCCGTGTCGGTGTATTTGGAACAGAGTATCTGGTATGATGGACAACAGCTGTCAGACTGGCAGGTGACTGATTCTGTAATGATTGAGTCTGGGGAAAAATATCATTTCAAACAAGCCATATCAATTTTCCAACCTTTGCTTTGGGATATTGATCATCCCCACATTTACCAATTGAAGACTCGCCTTTACAAAAATGGCATGTTGGTTGATGAAGAAGAGGAGGCTTTTGGTTACCGTTATATGGATTGGCAAGCGGATAAGGGCTTCTTTCTAAATGGTCGCTGGTTGAAGATTCACGGGGTTTGTTTGCACCATGACTATGGATCTCTGGGAGCTGTGGAAAATAGGTCAGCTGCTGAGAGACGATTGCGCCAGATGAAGGAAATGGGTGTCAATGCAATCCGAATCACCCATAATCCAGCCAGTAGCATTTTGCTGGATGTGGCTGCTAAAATGGGCTTACTCATCCAAGAAGAAGCCTTTGATACCTGGTATGGAGGCAAGAAAGAATATGACTATGGTCGCTTTTTTGAGGAAGAAGCTACTCATCCAGAAGCGAAAGCAGGCGATTTCTGGTCAGATTATGATTTGCGTACTATGATTGAGCGTGGCAAGAATAATCCAGCGATTTTTATGTGGTCCTTAGGAAATGAAGTCAGCGAAGCAAATGGCGATGCTCATTCATTGAAGACTATCAAACGCTTGCTAGAAAGGGTAAAGGAAGTGGATGATAGTCGTTTTGTGACCATGGGAATGGACCAGTTCCGCTTTGGAGATGGTTCTGGAGGTCATGAAAAGATTGCTGATTTGCTGGATGTGGTGGGTTTGAATTACTCGGAAGATAATATTGATGGAATTCGCAAAAGACATCCCAAGTGGCGACTTTACGGGTCTGAAACCTCATCGGCTACACGGACGCGTGATAGCTATTTTCGCCCAGATAAGGAATGGATTGGGGATAATCGCCGCGTGCGGAATTTTGAACAGTCAGACTATGGTAATGATCGGGTTCCTTGGGGGAAGACGGCGACGGCTGCTTGGATAGTAGATCGAAATCGGTTAGACTATGCGGGTCAGTTTATCTGGACAGGAGTGGACTATATCGGTGAGCCGACTCCTTGGCACAACCAAAATGACACACCTGTCAAGAGTTCCTATTTTGGGATCGTGGATACGGCAGGGATTCCTAAAAATGATTATTATCTCTATCAAAGTCAGTGGTTGGCACTAGATCAGCAACCTATGGTTCATATCCTGCCCCATTGGAATTGGGAAATCCACAAGAGTTATCAACAAGTTGTGGATAAGTATGGGGATATCCCTGTTCGAGTGTATTCAAATGCTGGTTCTGTAGAGCTATTTCTAAATGGAAAATCTCAAGGTAGGAAGACTTTTCAGGAAAAATGGACTTCAGACGGTCGAAAATACCAAGAGGGAGAAGGATCTGACCAACTCTATCTCGAATGGCGCTTGGCTTATCAACCAGGAGAATTGCATGCTGTAGCCTATGACCGTCAAGGTCAGATTGTAGCAGAAGATAGGGTGGTAACTGCAGGTAAGCCAGCCAAAATCGGGTTACATGCCGATAAATCACAACTGGAGCCAGATGGGCAAGACCTCCTTTATCTCTATTTTGATGTATTGGATAAATCAGGAAACTGGGTGCCGACTGCTTCCAATCAGCTTCATTTTGAAATTGAAGGGCCTGCTCGCATTGTGGGTGTTGATAATGGCAGGCAGGCCAGTCGTGAACGTTATCAGGCTCAGAAAAATGGTTGGTTTAAGAGGAAAGCCTTCCATGGCAGAGGTGTACTTTTGGTTCAGAGCTTGGAGCAGGCAGGCCAAGTAAGAGTAAAGGCCAGTGCCAGAGGGCTAGAGACAGCAAGTTTTGATCTCTTAGTGGGAGAGGCTTTTGATTGCCAGCCAGTGAAAAATCAGCGCTTATTTGAGATTCGAGTGGATAAGCAGGCCGGATTACAAGAAGGGGATTCCCCAGCTATTGGACTTTATCCACAAACTGTGGATAACCCTGTGAACAAGGTGGGGAATAGTGAAGTGATTTGGGAGATGAGTGGTAGTGCCCAGGCCATTATCAAACAGGGAGTGCTTCATTGTTTATCTGCTGGCGACTTGGCTATCCGAGCCATGTATCAAGGCAAAACCTATCAAACTCATTTGCAGGTCGCAGAAAATACCTCACTAGGGCAGGCAGTTTCTGTACGACCACTTCGCTTGTATACAGCTAAGGGAACTTATCCACAGCTGCCATCTTCAGTTTTGGTGGACTATGAGCTCGGGGGTGCAAAACGAGTCAAGGTTGTTTGGGAGGCAATATCCGAAGAAGATATGGCAAGCTTTCATGAGTTTACGGTATCTGGTCAGCTAGAGGGTTTGGATTTAAAGGCTTCTGCTCAGGTTTGTGTCCAAGGGATTTCCGCTATTGAACCTGAAAGGGTTTGGACGCTTGTCAAGGAAGTCCCACATTTACCAGACCGAGTCAAGCTAGTCTTATCAGATGGCAGACGAGATACAGCCAAGGTTACTTGGGATGAACTCAAGCCTCAAATCTATACTCAGGTAGGAGAATGCGTTCTCACAGGGCAGGTAGCGGGCTGTGAGTTGCCAGCAACAGTCACCATTCATGTGACAGATGCCAGTGTAGATGGAGAAGTTATTTCCAATCAGTGGACAGGGTCCAACCTGCCTCTGGTCTTTGCTTCTCACTCAGAACCGAATCACCCAGCCTCTTACCTCAATGACAAGGTCATTACTCGGAAAAAATCGACAGCCAATACTTGGATTACCAAGTCAGAGCAAGCCAGCGTGGGCATGCTTTTTGGAGATGCAGGGATTTTAAAACCGCGATTTGTGGATAACGTGACCTTGTATTATGTTGAAAATCAAGAATACCTGGCGATGGAGCCTACTTTTATTGATTATTATGTAGGGAATGAGCCTAGTTTGCCTCGGACCCCAAATCATTTGGATAAGGATTCTATGCTCAAACAAGAGGAGAATTGGCGACCTGTATCAGCTATCCGAAAAGTGTCAAGCGACAAGGCTGAAGAGATTCGTTTTGAATTTGACAAGGTGGAAACCTATGCCCTTCGTCTTCGATTTGAAGGCTTGGCAAGCCCTCTAGCGTTAACAGAATTGCAAGTACATGACAAAAAAGTAAAGAAAAGTGTAGATAGGAAATAGTATGGTAAGAGAAATAAAACCTCATGGCCCCTTGCCTAGTCAGGCCCAGCTAGCGTATTTAGAGGATGAATTAGCAGCCTTTATCCATTTTGGACCCAATACCTTTTATGATCAGGAATGGGGGACAGGTCAGGAGGATCCTGAACTCTTTAACCCGACAAGGTTAGATGCGCGTGAGTGGGTTCGCGTGCTTAAGGAAACGGGCTTTAAGAAGTTGATTTTGGTGGTCAAGCACCATGATGGCTTTGTCCTCTACCCGACAGCTCACACGGATTATTCGGTCAAGGCCAGTCCTTGGAGGAATGGAGAGGGGGATTTGCTCCTTGAAGTATCCCAAGCTGCCACAGAGTTTGATATGGATATGGGGGTCTACCTATCGCCTTGGGATGCTCACAGTCCTCTCTATCATGTGGAGCGAGAAGCAGACTATAATACCTATTATCTGGCTCAGCTGAAGGAGATTTTATCAAATCCTGCCTATGGAAATGAAGGGAAATTTGCTGAAGTCTGGATGGATGGTGCCAGAGGAGAGGGAGCTCAAAAGGTCAATTATGAATTTGAAAAATGGTTTGAAACCATTCGTGAACTGCAGGGCGATTGCTTAATTTTTTCAACAGAAGGCACTAGTATCCGCTGGATTGGCAATGAACGAGGGTATGCAGGTGATCCACTGTGGCAAAAGGTGAATCCTGACAAACTAGGAACAGAAGCGGCGCTGGATTATCTTCAGCATGGAGATTCTTCAGGCACTATTTTTTCAATCGGTGAGGCAGATGTTTCTATTCGGCCGGGTTGGTTTTACCATGAAGAGCAGGATACTAAGTCTCTTGAGGAGTTGGTGGAAATCTACTTTCACTCAGTGGGGAGAGGAACCCCGCTCCTACTTAATATTCCGCCGAATCAAGATGGTCTCTTTGATGAGAAGGATATCAAACGGCTTTATGAATTTGCGGCTTATCGTGATGAGCTCTATAAAGAAGATTTGGCTCTGGGAGCTAAGGTATCTGGTCCAGCTCTATCACCAGACTTTGCTTGTCATCATCTGACAGATGGCCTTGAGACCAGCTCTTGGGCAAGTGATGTAGGCTTGCACATCCAGTTAGAACTCGACTTAGGGTCACCTAAAACTTTTGATGTAATTGAGTTAAGAGAAGATTTGAAGCTAGGGCAACGAATCGCTGCTTTTCATGTGCTAGTAGAGGTGGACGGTGTCTGGCAAGAATTTGGCATGGGCTTTACAGTTGGTCATAAGCGTCTCCTGCGAGGTCCGCTAGTAGAGGCACAGAAGGTGCGCGTGATGATTACCGAGGCGCAATCTAAGCCTGTATTGACCAAGATTTCACTCTATAAAACTCCGAGGTTATCACAAAAAGTAGTTGTTCAGGGGCTAGCATTTGTAGAAAAAAGTCTAGCTGTGACAAAGGGAGAGACTCTTCATTTTAGGATTGAACGTAGCGAAAGTAGTACTCCTTTAGAGACTAAGATTTCGATCCAACCGGGGACAGGTGTCCATGGTGTCGCCTATCAGGACGAAATTCAAGTCCTTCAATTCCAAGCTGGGGAAAGCAAAAAAGACCTGACCATACCAACCCTGTATTTTGCTGCCGACAAGACCTTGGATTTCTATCTGAATCTGACTGTTGATGGACAGCTGGTTGATCAAGCTCAAGTACAAGTTTCATAAAATAAAAGAACCTTTGCACGATACAAAGGTTCTTTTGTCTACTAGCTAGTGACTTGGTAACCAGCTGAGGGTGAAGGTTAGTTGTTCAGCTTTTAGGAGATCTTGGTGTTGAATAGTTGATACTAGAGTTGTGTCCAGTCGGCATTCTTTTACAAAGTTAAAATGGCTGTGGTTTTGCTCAGCATGAATATCTAGCCATTTATCTTCTTTGGCAAGGTAGACTCGGAGGTGGTCAAAGAGAGGGATTCCGAGGTCATAGCTTGGTTTTCCTGGACAGGTCGGATAAAAACCGAGAGTTGACCAGATGTACCAGGCTGAGAGACTGCCATTGTCTTCATCGCCAGGATAGGCTTCCCAACTTGGGTGAAAAGCTTTCTGACGGAGCGTCTTGATGAGAAGAGCAGTGTAGTCAGGGTAATCGCAGTAACGGAAGAGATAAGGAATGTGGAAGCTTGGCTGGTTGGAAATGGCGAGTTGTCCAAAAGGAGCAGTAGCCATCTCGCTCATTTCGTGAATCTCGTAGCCATAGCCTGTTGTCTCAAAGAGGGGAGCCTCCTGACAGGCTTTTAAAAGATAGTTGCTAAAGGCTTCTTTTCCACCCATAAGCTGGATCAAGCCTGGGATATCGTGGAGGACGCCTAAAGTTGCTTGGATGGCTGAACATTCGGCATAATCACGTCCCCAACTATAAGGAGAGAAATCAGGACGGAAGTTGCCTTGACCATCACGCGCTCGCATGTAACCTGTCTCAGCGTCAAATAGATGGCGGTAATTTTGTGATGCGGCCTTGTAGGTTTCAGCGATTTCTATTTTCCCTAGTTTTTCAGCACAGCTAGAGATACAAAAGTCACTATAGGCATAGTCTAGGGTGTGGCTGACGCTTTCGTGGTGGTCGGTAGAGAGGTAGCCTAGTTCTTGGTATTGGGCTAATCCGTGACGACCATTGATGCCGAGAGGGTCGGACTTGGTGGCTGTTTCAAGCATGGCTTGGAGGAGTTCTTCTTCTAGGTCGGGGGCCATGTCCTTGCAGGCGCTATCTGCGATAATGCCATCTAGCAGGGTACCTGGCATCATGCCACGTTCATCTGGAGCCAGCCATTTTGGAAGGAAACCAGTATCGCGGTAGTTATTGAGAAATCCTTCTAAGAAGCGGTGGTAGTGTTCTGGTATGATAAGAGCAAAGAGGGGGAAGGTGGTGCGGAAGGTATCCCAGAAACCATTGTTGCTGAAGAGGACACCAGGCTTGACAGTTCCAGTAGCCAGATCCATATGGATGGCTTGCCCTGATTCATCAACCTCATAAAAAGTCTGTGGGAAGAGGAAGAGTCTGTAAAGGCAGTGATCAAAGAAGGTTCGGTCAGCCTCTCCTGTTTCCATGATATCAAAACGATGGAGGAGATTTTCCCAGTCCGCTTGTGCATTTGCTTTACAGTTATCAAAATCTTTTTGAGGTAGATTAAGCAGAGCCTGAGAGTGAGAGATGAAAGAAGTCGCTAGCTGAATTTCAGCATGGCTACTTGCTAAGTCAATTAGCCAGTCTTCGCCTTCTTGGCTGATAGCAAGGATATCCGTATTCATTTTCAGGGATGTGAACAGTATCAGTGGATTTTTGTTGGTTTCAGTTTTACCTTCTTGTCGTAGGGTAAGAGTCCGCTCGTCTACTTGCTCCACTGTCAGTTCATCTGCTGCGTGAAGATAGAGGGAGAGGGCTTTGCCTTGCTTTTGTTCCAAACGAATAGAAGCACCGTAGCAAGTCGGTGTAAGCTGGCTTTCAATCTGATAGCGCAGGGAGAAAATTTTCAGATAATGAGGTTGGAAAGAGGCCTTATCCATATCATAGGAAGACTGGCGATGGAAGAGGCTGTCTCCACCCAGTTGGCCTGTGACAGGTGTCAGAAGGAGCCAAGAGTAGTCGCCAATCCAAGGGCTGGGCTGGTGGGTTAATCGAATCCCCTGAAAGATAGGCAGATGCGGATCGAAAAACCAAGAGCCCTCCTGGTCACTGGTCTGGGGTACAAAGTAATTCATCCCAAAAGGCACGCCTGTGTATGGCAGGGTATTTCCCCGAGAGAAGGCATGCTTGCTGGCAGTTCCAAAGCGGGTATCGATGGTTTCAAGTAGTAGTTTCATAGTCTTTCCTTTAGCTGTTTTTCTACATTATATCAGAAAAAGAGGGCCTTTAGAAAAGGAGCTTCAAAGATAACTATTTTGTAGAAAAATGACTATCATTTGTGTATGTATTTTCTGTCTCAAAAGCTATATACTGAAAATGAAACTTGTTTGAAAGAGGATACTGCACGATGATTTATTCAAAAGAAATTGTTAGAGAATGGCTAGATGAAGTGGCAGAGCGAGCTAAGGACCATCCAGAGTGGGTGGATGTTTTCGAGCGTTGTTACACAGACACCTTGGACAATACGGTTGAAATCCTAGAAGATGGTTCAACCTTTGTGCTCACAGGAGATATTCCTGCTATGTGGCTTCGAGATTCGACAGCTCAACTCAGACCCTACCTTCATGTGGCTAAAAGAGATGCCCTCCTGCGTCAGACCATTGCAGGTTTGGTCAAACGTCAGATGACCTTGGTACTCAAGGATCCTTATGCCAATTCCTTCAACATTGAGGAAAACTGGAAGGGGCACAACGAGACCGACCATACAGACCTTAATGGCTGGATTTGGGAACGCAAGTACGAGGTGGACTCGCTTTGCTATCCTTTGCAGTTGGCTTATCTCCTCTGGAAAGAGACTGGCGAGACTAGTCAGTTTGATGAGACTTTTGTCGCAGCGACCAAGGAAATCCTCCATCTGTGGACGGTGGAACAAGACCACAAGAACTCTCCTTATCGTTTTGTCCGAGATACGGACCGCAAGGAAGACACCTTGGTAAATGATGGCTTTGGACCTGATTTTGCAGTGACAGGTATGACTTGGTCAGCCTTTCGTCCGAGTGATGATTGCTGTCAGTATAGTTACTTGATTCCGTCAAATATGTTTGCAGCAGTAGTCTTGGGTTATGTGCAAGAAATCTTTACAGAATTGAATCTAGCTGATAGCGAGAGTGTCATCGCAGACGCTAAACGTCTGCAAGAAGAGATCCAAGAAGGTATCGAAAACTATGCTTACACCACCAACAGCAAGGGCGAAAAGATTTATGCCTTTGAAGTGGATGGTCTAGGAAATGCCAGCATCATGGATGATCCAAACGTTCCAAGTTTGTTGGCTGCGCCTTATCTGGGCTACTGCGATGTCAACGATGAAGTGTATCAAGCAACTCGTCGTACCATTCTGAGCCCTGAAAATCCATACTTCTACCAAGGAGAATACGCTAGCGGTCTCGGAAGTTCTCACACCTTCTATCGCTATATCTGGCCCATTGCCCTTTCTATCCAAGGTTTGACAACAAGAGATAAGGCAGAGAAAAAATTCTTGCTGGACCAGCTGGTTGCTTGCGATGGTGGTACAGGTGTTATGCACGAAAGCTTCCACGTGGATGACCCAACTCTTTATTCTCGTGAATGGTTCTCTTGGGCCAACATGATGTTCTGTGAATTGGTCTTGGATTACTTGGATATCCGCTAAGGAACACGCTTTAGCGCAACTGATTCTTGGAAAGAATCACAAATTTACATTTAAAACGTTAACAATAAAAATTTAAATTTAGAATGAGGTTTTACTTCATGGAAAATGTTGTCGTACATATTATCTCACATAGTCACTGGGATCGTGAGTGGTACTTGCCCTTTGAAAGCCACCGTATGCAGTTGGTGGAATTGTTTGACAATCTCTTTGATCTCTTTGAAAATGACCCTGAGTTCAAGAGTTTCCACTTAGATGGACAAACCATTGTCCTTGATGACTATTTGCAAATTCGTCCTGAAAATCGTGACAAAATCCAACGCTACATTGATGAGGGCAAACTTAAAATTGGTCCCTTTTACATCTTGCAGGACGACTACTTGATTTCAAGTGAAGCCAATGTCCGCAATACTCTTATTGGTCAGCAAGAAGCTGCCAAATGGGGCAAATCAACCCAGATTGGTTACTTCCCAGATACCTTTGGAAATATGGGACAAGCACCTCAAATCCTTCAAAAATCAGGCATTCACGTGGCAGCCTTTGGCCGTGGTGTCAAGCCGATTGGATTTGACAACCAAGTTCTCGAAGATGAGCAGTTTACTTCTCAGTTTTCAGAAATGTACTGGCAGGGTGCGGACGGAAGTCGTGTTCTCGGTATCCTTTTTGCCAACTGGTATAGTAATGGGAATGAAATTCCAGTTGATAAAGACGAGGCCTTGACCTTCTGGAAACAAAAACTGGCAGATGTGCGCGACTATGCTTCGACCAACCAATGGTTGATGATGAACGGATGTGACCACCAACCTGTACAAAAAAATCTGAGCGAAGCCATTCGTGTGGCAAATGAACTCTTCCCAGATGTGACCTTTGTTCATAGTTCCTTTGATGAATATGTTCAAGCTGTGGAAAGTGCTCTACCAGAGCAGTTATCAACGGTTACAGGCGAGTTGACCAGTCAGGAAACAGATGGCTGGTACACACTTGCCAACACTTCTTCATCTCGTATTTATCTCAAACAAGCCTTCCAAGAAAACAGTAATTTGCTGGAGCAAGTGGTTGAACCATTGACAGTTATCACTGGTGGCCACAACCACAAGGACCAGTTGACCTATGCTTGGAAAACTCTTTTGCAAAATGCGCCGCATGATAGTATCTGTGGCTGTAGCGTGGACGAAGTTCACCGTGAGATGGAGACACGTTTTGCCAAGGTCAATCAAGTCGGAAACTTTGTCAAGACTAACCTTCTTAACGAGTGGAAGGGCAAAATAGCTACAGCTAAGGCTCAAAGTGACTATCTCTTTACTGTCATTAACACAGGCTTGCATGATAAGGTTGATACTGTCAGCACAGTGATTGATGTAGCGACTTGTGATTTCAAGGAGTTGCATCCAACAGAAGGATACAAGAAGATGGCTGCTCTTACCTTGCCAAGTTACCGTGTGGAGGACTTGGATGGGCGTCCTGTAGAGGCTAAAATCGAAGATCTCGGAGCTAATTTTGAGTACGATTTACCAAAAGATAAGTTCCGCCAAGCTCGTATTGCTCGACAAGTGCGCGTGACCATTCCAGTTCACCTAGCGCCACTTTCTTGGACAACCTTCCAATTGCTGGAAGGAGAACAAGAACACCGCGACGGTATTTACCAAAACGGAGTGATTGATACGCCATTTGTAACGGTGAGTGTGGATGACAACATCATAGTCTATGACAAGACAACTCACGAAGCCTATGAAGATTTTATCCGCTTCGAAGACCGTGGTGACATCGGAAACGAGTATATCTATTTCCAACCAAAAGGAACAGAGCCAATCTATGCAGAGCTTAAGGGATATGAGGTCTTGGAAAACACAGCTCGCTACGCTAAGATTTTGCTCAAACATGAATTGACCGTGCCTGTCAGTGCAGATGAAAAGCTAGAAGAAGAGCAAAAAGGCATCATCGAGTTTATGAAGCGTGAAGCTGGACGTTCAGAAGAATTGGCAAGCATTCCTCTTGAAACTGAGATGACTATATTCGTTGATAATCCACAAATCCGTTGCAAGACTCGCTTTACCAACACTGCCAAAGACCACCGTATCCGTCTCTTGGTCAAGACTCATAACACGCGTCCAAACAATGATTCTGAAAGCATCTATGAGGTGGTGACACGACCAAACAAACCAGCTGCTTCATGGGAAAATCCTGAAAATCCTCAACACCAACAAGCTTTTGTCAGTCTGTATGACGATGAAAAAGGAGTGACTGTATCCAACAAGGGATTGAATGAATACGAAATCCTTGGAGACGACACCATTGCAGTGACTATTTTGCGTGCATCAGGTGAGTTAGGTGACTGGGGCTACTTCCCAACACCAGAAGCACAATGCTTGCGTGAGTTTGAAGTCGAGTTTGCGCTTGAATGCCACCAAGCCCAAGAACGCTTCTCAGCCTATCGTCGTGCTAAAGCCTTGCAGACACCGTTTACCAGCCTTCAGCTTGCTAAACAAGAAGGAAGCGTGGATGCGACTGGTAGCCTCTTGAGCCATTCTGTTCTCAGCATACCGCAAATCTGTCCAACAGCCTTTAAGGTAGCTGAAAATGAAGAAGGCTATGTTCTTCGTTACTACAATATGTGTAGTGAAAATGTACGTGTACCGGAAAGTCAACATCTCTTCCTTGACCTACTTGAACGACCATACCCAGTTCATAGAGGCCTCATTTCACCACAAGAGATTCGTACAGAATTCATCAAAAAAGAAGAAATTTAATTTCAAAGAGTAAACATAAAAAGAAAGGAGGGGCGAAAAGGTAAGAACTAACTGCTGATTCGCCCCTTTTTATGGTAAAAACAATGACCATTGCAACGATTGATATCGGAGGAACTGGAATTAAGTTTGCCAGTCTGACTCCTGATGGGAAAATACTAGATAAGACAAGTATCTCAACGCCTGAAAACTTGGAGGATTTACTAGCTTGGCTAGATCAACGTTTGTCAGAGCAGGATTATAGCGGGATTGCTATGAGCGTTCCAGGCGCGGTCAATCAAGAGACAGGTGTGATTGATGGCTTCAGTGCGGTGCCCTATATTCACGGATTTTCTTGGTATGAGGCGCTTAGCTCTTATCAGATTCCTGTCCATCTAGAAAATGATGCCAACTGCGTTGGGCTCAGTGAATTACTGGCTCATCCAGAACTTGAAAATGCAGCCTGTGTCGTGATTGGGACAGGGATTGGCGGAGCCATGATTATCAATGGTAGACTTCATCGAGGTCGCCACGGTCTGGGTGGAGAATTTGGCTACATGACAACTCTTGCCCCTGCTGAAAAGCTCAACAACTGGTCGCAATTAGCGTCAACTGGAAATATGGTGCGATACGTGATTGAAAAATCTGGTCAGACTGACTGGGACGGTCGCAAAATTTACCAAAAAGCCGAAGCAGGAAATGCCCTTTGTCAAGAAGCCATCGAGCGCATGAATCGTAATATGGCGCAAGGCTTGCTCAATATCCAATATCTTATTGATCCAGATGTCATCAGCCTGGGAGGCTCTATCAGTCAAAATCCAGATTTTATTCAAGGTGTCAAGAAGGCTGTTGATTATTTTGTCGATACCTACGAAGAATACACAGTCGCACCTGTTATCCAGGCCTGCACCTATCACGCAGATGCCAATCTCTACGGTGCCCTTGTCAACTGGCTACAGGAGGAAAACCAATGGTAAGATTTACAGGAATTAGTGACAAACAAGCGCAAGCTATTGAAGTATTAAAAAAACACATTTTTCTACCAGATGTAGAGGTAGCTGTCGCTCAGTCTGACCAAGCCTCTATCTCTATCAAGGGTGAGGGTGGCCACTATCAACTAACTTACCGCAAACCCCACCAACTTTATCGTGCCTTGTCCCTGTTGGCAACATCCCTAGCAGAAGGTGATAAAGTAGAGATTGAGGAACAGGCGGCTTATGAAGATTTAGCCTACATGGCAGACTGTTCTCGAAATGCGGTGCTGAATGTGGCTTCTGCCAAGCAGATGATTGAGGTCTTGGCTCTCATGGGCTACTCAACCTTTGAGCTCTACATGGAAGATACCTACCAGATTGAAGGGCAGCCTTACTTTGGCTATTTCCGTGGAGCCTACTCAGCTGAGGAATTGCAGGAAATCGAAGCCTATGCCCAGCAGTTTGATATGACCTTTGTGCCATGTATCCAGACTTTGGCCCACTTGTCTGCCTTCGTTAAATGGGGTGTCAAAGAAGTGCAGGAGCTCCGTGATGTGGAGGATATCCTCCTTATTGGCGAAGAAAAGGTTTATGACCTGATTGATGGCATGTTTGCCACTCTGTCTAAGCTGAAGACTCGCAAGGTCAATATCGGGATGGACGAAGCCCACTTGGTTGGTTTGGGACGCTACCTGATTCTAAACGGTGTGGTGGATCGTAGTCTCCTCATGTGCCAACACTTGGAGCGCGTGCTGGATATTGCAGACAAATATGGTTTCCACTGCCAGATGTGGAGCGATATGTTCTTTAAACTTATGTCAGTAGATGGGCAGTACGACCGTGATGTGGAAATTCCAGAAGAAACTCGTGTCTACCTAGACCGTCTCAAAGATCGTGTGACCTTGGTTTACTGGGACTATTATCAGGATAGCGAGGAAAAATACAACCGTAACTTTAGTAACCACCACAAGATTAGTCATGACCTTGCCTTTGCGGGGGGTGCTTGGAAGTGGATTGGTTTCACACCCAACAACCATTTCAGCCGTCTCATTGCTCTTGAAGCCAATAAAGCCTGTCGCGCCAATGATATCAAAGAAGTCATCGTGACGGGTTGGGGGGATAATGGTGGGGAAACAGCCCAATTCTCTATCCTACCAAGCTTGCAAATCTGGGCAGAACTCAGCTATCGCAATGACCTAGACCGTTTGTCTGCTCATTTCCAGACCAATATAGGTCTATCGGTTGAAGATTTTATGCAGATTGACCTAGCTAATCTCTTGCCAGACCTACCAGGTAATCTCAGCGGGATCAATCCTAACCGCTATGTCTTTTATCAGGATGTTCTCTGTCCGATCCTTGACCGACACATGACACCTGAACAGGACAAACCGCACTTCGCTCAGGCTGCTGAGATGCTCGCTAACATTAAAGAAAAAGCTGGGAACTATGCCTATCTCTTTGAAACTCAGGCCCAGTTGAATTCCATTTTAAGTAGCAAAGTGGATGTGGGAAGACGCATCCGTCAGGCCTACCAAACAAACGATAAAGAAAGTCTGCAAGAAATCGCCAGACAAGAATTACCAAAACTTAGAAGCCAAATTGAAGACTTCCATGCCCTCTTTAGCCACCAATGGATGAAAGAAAACAAGGTCTTTGGCTTGGATACGGTCGATATCCGTATAGGCGGACTCCTGCAACGCATCAAACGAGCAGAAAGCCGTATCGAGGCTTATCTGTCTGGTCAGATTGACCGCATCGACGAGCTAGAAGTGGAAATCTTACCATTTACAGACTTCTACGCAGATAAGGACTTCGCAGCCACAACAGCCAACCAGTGGCATACTATTGCGACAGCTTCAACCATCTACACGACCTAAAAACAAGAACACCTTGCCTTGAGCAGGGTGTTTCTCGTGAAACATCCCTTTCTTAAAAAAGTACTCCACATAAAATAATTTGTGGAGTTTTTTCTATAATTAGTAGTTTAACCTAACCTGCAAATAGGAGTATACTAATAATGTAATCGTTATCAAAAGTCTAAAAAGGAATTTTTAGATGGATATCAAAATAAAAAAGGGAGGAAATTATGAATAAGTTTTCAAAAACCTTGAGAGACAACTGGATCTTTCTCTTAATGGTTTTGCCAGGGGCACTCTGGTTGACTCTATTCTTCTACATTCCAGTATTTGGGAACGTGGTTGCCTTTAAAGACTACCACATGACCAGTAATGGATTTATAGATAGTATCGTGAATAGTAAATGGGTCGGACTCGATAATTTCAGATTCTTGTTTAGTTCAAAAGATGCCTTTATTATCACACGAAATACTGTCCTCTACAATCTCGGATTTATCTTTATCGGTTTGATTGTATCTGTAGGGATTGCCATCATCCTCAGTGAACTCCGTTCTAAGAGAATGGTTAAGATCTTCCAAACTTCTATGTTGTTCCCTTACTTCTTGTCTTGGGTTATCATCAGTTTCTTTACAGATGCCTTCCTAAACATTGATAAAGGGGTATTCAACCATTTCCTAGAATCTATCGGAATGAAGGAAGTCAATTTCTACGCTGACTTGGGCATCTGGCCATATCTCCTACTTTTCCTAGGTATTTGGAAAGGTTTTGGATATAGCAGTGTCATGTACTATGCGACAATCATGGGAATTGATCCAACCTACTACGAAGCAGCGACAGTGGACGGAGCCAGCAAATGGCAACGAATTCGCAATGTAACCATTCCGCAGTTGACACCATTGGTAACTGTATTGACCATCCTTGCAGTCGGAAATATCTTTCGTGCAGACTTCGGTCTTTTCTACCAAATCCCCCACAATGCTGGTCAGCTTTATAACGTAACCAACGTCTTGGACGTATATGTTTATAATGGTTTGACTCAGACAGCAGATATCGGGATGGCTTCAGCGGCAGGTCTCTATCAATCAGTAGTCGGTTTGATTCTGGTTATCCTATCAAACTTACTGGCAAGACGAGTTGATCCAAACTCAGCCTTGTTCTAGAAAGGAGGAGAATATGGCAGAAAAGAAAATTAAAAAAGAAAAAATTGATAATGTCGGCATTCACTCCTTCAGTAAGAAAGCAGATATCTTCTTTAGTACCATTTCTGGTTTGGTTGCCCTCTCTTGTATCCTACCCTTTGTATTCGTTATCGTTATTTCGGTGACAGATGAAAAGAGTATCCTCCAAAATGGATATAGCTTCTTCCCATCTCAATTTGGCTTAGACGGTTTTGAGTTTTTGGCACAGTTTAAGGATAAAATCCTCCAAGCCCTCTTCATCTCAGTCTTTGTAACAGTGGTGGGGACTATCACAAACGTTTTTATCACAACAACTTATGCCTACGCTATTTCACGGACAACCTTTAAGTATCGCAGATTCTTTACGATTTTTGCCCTTCTTAGTATGTTGTTCAACGCTGGTTTGGTACCGGGCTATATCGTGGTAACTCGTTTACTTCAACTTGGTGATACAGTTTGGGCTTTGATTGTTCCAATGCTTCTCTCACCATTTAACATCATCTTGATGCGTTCCTTCTTCAAGAAGACCATTCCAGAAGCTATTCTAGAATCCGCTCGTATTGATGGTGCTAGTGAGGCCCGGATCTTCTTCCAAATCTGTTTGCCATTGTCACTACCAGGTATTGCAACCATCACGCTCTTGACAGCTCTTGGTTTCTGGAATGACTGGTTCAATGCCCTTCTTTACATCAAGAGTGACAACTTGTATCCATTGCAATATTTGCTCATGCAAATCCAACAAAATATGGATTACATCGCCAAAGCAGTCGGCCTATCTGGTCAACTGGGAGTTGCTCTTCCAAAAGAAACAGGTCGTATGGCCATGGTTGTGGTCGCAACCCTTCCAATCGCGATTTTGTATCCATTCTTCCAACGCTACTTTGTAAAAGGTTTGACTATCGGTGGTGTGAAAGAATAGTACTTGTCGAGAAAAATCATTTCTCATTTCCAAACTTCCCTTGCGTGAAGTTAAGATCATTATATTGTTTATAAGTTTAAAAATAAAAAAAGGAGTTTTTGTCATGAAAAACTGGAAAAAATATGCTTTTGCATCTGCTAGCGTAGTCGCTTTGGCTGCTGGTCTCGCTGCTTGTGGAAACCTTTCAGGTAACAGTAAAAAAGCTGCTGACTCAGCTTCAGGTGAAAAAACTGTTATCAAAATGTACCAAATCGGTGACAAACCAGATAACTTAGATGAATTGCTAGAAAATGCTAACAAAATCATCGGTGAAAAAGTTGGTGCTAAATTGGATATCCAATATCTTGGATGGGGTGACTATGATAAGAAAATGTCAGTTATCACATCATCTGGTGAAAACTACGATATCGCCTTTGCATCTAACTATGTTGTAAATGCTCAAAAAGGTGCCTATGCTGACTTGACTGACTTGTATAAGAAAGAAGGGGCAGAGCTTTATAAAGCACTTGACCCAGCTTACATCAAAGGTAACAGCATTAACGGTAAAATTTACGCAGTTCCAGTTGCAGCCAACGTTGCATCATCTCAAAACTTCGCCTTCAACGGAACTCTCCTTGCTAAATACGGTATCGATATTTCAGGTGTCACTTCATATGAAACACTTGAACCAGTCTTGAAACAAATCAAAGAAAAAGCTCCAGATGTAGTGCCATTTGCGGTTACTAAAAACTTCATCCCATCTGATAACTTTGACTACCCAGTTCCAAACGGACTTCCATTCGTTATCGACCTTGAAGGGGACACTACTAAGATCGTAAACCGTTACGAAGTACCTCGCTTCAAAGAACACTTGAAGACTCTTCACAAATTCTATGAAGCTGGATACATTCCAAAAGACGTAGCAACAAGCGATACTTCATTTGACCTTCAACAAGATACTTGGTTCGTTCGTGAAGAAACAGTAGGACCAGCTGACTATGGTAACAGCTTGCTTTCACGTGTTGCAAACAAAGACATCCAAATCAAACCAATCACTAACTTCATCAAGAAAAACCAAACAACACAAGTTGCTAACTTTGTAATCTCAAACAACTCTAAGAACAAAGAAAAATCAATGGAAGTGTTGAACCTCTTGAACACTAACCCAGAACTCTTGAATGGTCTTGTTTATGGTCCAGAAGGCAAGAACTGGGAAAAAATTGAAGGTAAAGAAAACCGTGTTAAAGTCCTTGATGGCTACAAAGGAAACACTCACATGGGTGGATGGAACACTGGTAACAACTGGATCCTTTACATCAACGAAAACGTTACAGACCAACAAATCGAAGATTCTAAGAAACAATTGGCTGAAGCTAAAGAATCTCCAGCACTTGGATTCATCTTTAACACTGACAATGTGAAATCTGAAATCTCAGCAATCTCTAACACAATGCAACAATTCGATACAGCTATCAACACTGGTACTGTAGACCCAGACAAAGCTATTCCAGAATTGATGGAAAAATTGAAATCTGAAGGTGCTTACGATAAAGTATTGAACGAAATGCAAAAACAATACGATGAATTCTTGAAAAACAAAAAATCATAAGATCAATTGATTTCGTGTATTCATTCCTAATTCCTAAAAACTGTATCACTGTTTTCCTCAGGATTATCTGGGGGAGGCAGTGATTTTTTGAAACATGAGCATAGATATATATGTTTTTCTTGTCACTATTTAACCATTCAGGAAATCTCAAGTACTATTTAGGATTTGGAGTAAGGATTTAGGAAAATATAGCTTATATTAGAGATGTATCGAGTTTACAAAGGAGAGTTCATATGAAGAAGTATCAACTTTTATTCAAAATAAGTGCAGTCTTCTCTTACTTATTTTTCGTATTTGGTCTTTCTCAGCTGACGCTTATTGTTCAAAATTATTGGCAATTTTCTTCCCAGATTGGCAATTTCGTCTGGATTCAAAATATCTTGAGTTTGCTATTTAGCGGAGTCATGATTTGGATTCTGGTTAAGACAGGCCATGGTTATCTCTTTCGCATTCCGAGAAAAAAATGGCTTTGGTATTCGATTTTGACAGTACTGGTGGTAGTGCTCTATATCTCTTTTAACGTTCAGGCAGCTAAACATGTTCAGTCAACTGCTGAAGGTTGGGCGATATTGATCGGTTATAGTGGGACCAACTTTGCTGAGCTAGGTATCTATATAACCCTGTTCTTTCTGACTCCACTTATGGAAGAGCTGATTTATAGAGGATTACTGCAACACGCCTTTTTTAAGTATTCGAGATTTGGCCTTGATTTGCTTCTTCCGTCAATTTTATTTGCTCTTCCTCATTTTTCAAGCCTGCCTAGTTTGTTAGATATCTTCGTCTTTGCAACATCTGGCATCATCTTTGCTAGTTTGACCCGCTATACCAAGAGTATTTATCCATCCTATGCGGTGCATGTGATTAATAATATTTTCGCAACATTACCATTTTTGCTGACTTTTTTACAGAGGGTGTTTGGGTAAATACTGGCGCGAGAGTTAGGAATGATAGCTTTTCAACTTAAAGAGGAAAGTAAGTATGACACCATTAAAATGGTTTGCTGGAGGAAGCGAAAGACGTTGTGAAGCCGTAACTATCATAGATCACCTACTGGAAGGTATAAAGGATACGCCTCAACTTGCTCCTTTGAAAAATCAGTTAGTGAGTTATAAAAGCCGATTAGAGGACGATGGGACTTCTACTCCATTTATTTTGAGTCAAATGAACGTTGACCTTGCGCGCGTATTGATTGATAACAAGCTAAGTTTGTCAGAAAGTCAAGCTGAGCAGATCAAAAAATTGAGAGAATTATCTGCTATTCGCTATGGTTACTGATGAAGTACAGGGATAGGACTCTTTCTATAAATTTCCAGTCAAATAAATTGCATTCGTTTTCTTAAGCAGGTATACTAGTATAGTTAGATGAAAAATTCTGAAAATTTAAGAATAGAAAAGAGAACAAATCTTATGGCAAAAGATATTCGTGTCTTACTTTACTACCTTTACACTCCAATTGAAAATGCAGAGCAATTTGCTGCAGATCACTTGGCTTTCTGTAAATCAATCGGCCTTAAAGGTCGTATCCTAGTCGCTGACGAGGGAATTAACGGAACAGTTTCAGGTGACTACGAAACAACTCAAAAATACATGGACTACGTTCACAGCCTCCCAGGAATGGAAGACCTCTGGTTCAAGATTGACGAAGAAAATGAACAAGCCTTCAAGAAGATGTTTGTTCGCTACAAGAAAGAAATTGTCCACCTTGGTTTGGAAGACAACGACTTTGATAACGACATCAACCCACTTGAAACAACAGGTGCTTACTTGTCTCCAAAAGAGTTCAAAGAAGCTCTTCTTGACGAAGATACGGTTGTCCTTGACACACGTAACGATTATGAGTATGACCTAGGACATTTCCGTGGGGCTATCCGCCCAGATATCCGCAACTTCCGTGAGTTGCCACAGTGGGTTCGTGATAACAAAGAAAAATTCATAGACAAGCGTGTCGTAGTTTACTGTACAGGTGGAGTTCGCTGTGAGAAATTCTCAGGTTGGATGGTCCGTGAAGGCTACAAAGATGTCGGCCAATTGCACGGAGGAATCGCAACCTACGGTAAAGACCCAGAAGTCCAAGGTGAGCTTTGGGATGGAAAAATGTACGTCTTTGACGAGCGTATTGCCGTAGATGTCAACCATGTCAACCCAACCATCGTAGGGAAAGACTGGTTTGATGGAACACCATGTGAACGTTATGTCAACTGTGGAAATCCATTCTGTAACCGTCGTATCTTGACATCAGAAGAAAATGAAGACAAGTACCTTCGTGGATGCTCACACGAGTGCCGTGTTCACCCACGTAACCGCTATGTTTCAGAACATGAATTGACACAAGCTGAAGTTGTCGAGCGCCTAGCCGCTATCGATGAAAGCTTGGATCAAGCAGCTACTGTATAAGATTAAACAGTCCTTAGGGGCTGTTTTTCTATGCTTTTTACTCAAAAATTAATACTCAATGAAAATCAAAGAGCAAACTAGGAAGCTAGCCGCAGGCTGTACTTGAGTACGGCAAGGCGAAGCTGACGCGGTTTGAATTTGATTTTCGAAGAGTATAAAGTTTGTTTTTGTATCTTTCAGAAAAATAAGGTATACTATATGTAAACGATTTCAAAGGAGTCCAGTTATGACGAAAACATTTTTTATTCCAAATAAACAGAGCATTTTAGGAGAACAAGAGATTTTGACTGCCAAGTCCATCTTGGCCTTGGTAGATGGTTTGGAGTCACATAGCTATGATGCTGTCTATCTTCGTCAGCCTCTTAGCCGTCTTGAATATATTGAGTGTGCGATAGTGGGGCAATCACAATTTCTCTTTAAGGTCAGTTATGCTGATGATCAAAAGGCATATCGTGTCGATCTTCCTGACCTACTCACGAAGACAGACTGGCAGATTATCAAAACATTTTTAGATGCCCTGCTTGCTTACACAGGAACTGAGATTGAGGGGCTAGATGGTTTTGATTTTGAAGCTTATTTCCAAGCAAGTATTCAAGCTCATATTGCAGACACTGCGGCTCGTTTTACGATTTGCCAAGGAATTTTTAATCCTGTTTTCTTTAGTCATGAGGATTTGAAAAGCTTTTTAGAGGAAGACGGCTTGGCTCAGTTTGAAGCGCGTGTGCGTGCGGTTCAAGAGACAGACGCCTACTTTGCAAGAGTTTCCTTCTATCAGGATGGAGAAGGCCAAGTGCACGGTGTTTATCATCTGGCTCAAGGAGTCAAGACTGTTTTACCGAGAGAACCATTTGTTCCTGCAGCCTATATGGAGCAATTGGTGGATAAGGAAGTGCAGTGGGAGATTGACTTGGTTCAAATCACAGGAGATGGCTCTAAACCAGAAGACTATGAAGCCATTGCCCGCTTGGACTATGCAAAATTCCTAGAGTCATTACCATCAGCATCTTACCACCAACTAGACGCCAATCAATTAGAAGTGCAACCCATCTTAGACAAAGATTTTAAAACATTAGCACAAGAAAAGTAAAGCAGAAGCAGGTCAATCGACTTGCTTTTTTGACATAGAAAAATCCTGCCATGAAAGACAGGATTAAAGTTTAAAGAAAGGCCAAGATACGAAGATAATCCCCAATCAGTGCCACTTCAGCTACAAAGAAGAGGAGGATAATAACTCCGTTCACAAGGACAGACAAGAATAATTGATAGAAGGAGTCGGCTTCACTTGCTTGACTAGGTCTTGTAATGATATGGAGGCTAGCAAGCAGAGTGATCCCAATGCTAATCACACACAAGAGAGCTGTAAATCGTAGGCTATCAAAGAAGGCAAAGAAACTAGCAATGGCAGTGAGGAAGATTGGAATTGCCAAGAGTTGACTATATTGTTGGAGAACTTTTTCTAGGGTCCAGTCCTTTTCTTGGTAGATAAATCGTCTCACGACGAAACTACCCAAGAGGAATGAAAAGAAGAAGAGTGCTGTTGCTACTAGGATAGAGATAATTGAAAAGAGATTTAATGAAGCAAATTGTTCAGGGAAGTGATTATGCATAGTTGCTATATTTCCATAGTAAGCATGTTTGATGTGGTAGATACTAAAGAAAAAGGAAGATGCAGAAAACAGAATGAGCAAAAGAAAGGCTGTGTAACTGTGTGTGCTACTTGTTTCAAGACTGCTTGTAGGAGATTTGATTGCTTCCACTAGCCAAGACCAAAAATCAAGCACTTGTTCTTTCCATTTATCCGTAGATTTTGGAGCTTGGTCGGGGATATAAGGACTTTCTAAGGATTGACTGATAAGAAGTGGCTCTTTCAAGATTGTTTTTTGCTGAGGAAGTGCTTCTTGACTCTCTTCAGCTTTAGTGACTTTTTCTGTTTCCCCAGAAAGATCTTGCTCTTCTTCAGTAGAATCTAATGCTTTCTTTTCTTCTATTTCTGTTCTTGATTCACTGTCTTCAGGCGTTTCAATTTTCTCTTCTTGCTGGTTTTCAAGTTCGACTTCAGCTTGACAGACTTCCTCCTCTACTTGAGTATTTTTTTCAATTGGTGTATCGAGATCGGCTATCGTTTCTTCAGCCTTGTCTGCAACATCTTGGGCCTGTTCATCAGGCTTGTTCTTGCTTGTTGTTTTTACAAAATCATTACTTTCAAACCATTCTTGTTTCATGGTAGAACCTCCTTTTTAGTTAGATAAATATGCTTCCATAGTAGCAGATGTAAGCGCTTTTGTCAACGATTTCTAGAAGAAGACTCGTGTTCCTCTGCTTTGAGTAGATAGATATCCTGTTCTGCCCTTGCGATGAGTTGATCTTTTGCATCTGCTTTTTCTGTTTTATAAGGATTGCTTAATCGTTCATTTTTGTTTTCTTTGTTTTTAAACGAACGCCTTCCTTCTCTTAAAAAATGAAGAATAGAGCCATGTTTTGTTGAAAGATCTAAGTTGACTCTTTGTTTTTCTTCTTCGGAAAGTAGCAGTTGTAGGTCTGTTTTCGCTACCAATTCCACCTTACCATGTACTTGGATATTTTCAGCGTGGATGTGATGTTTTGTTGACTCTAGCTGACTATCTGTAAGGTCTGTATCAAAGATATTAACGATATTAGGGGTTGTGAGTTTACTGTTTTTGATACGACTTCCTTCAATTCGGAGGAGATAGCCATTTGTATTGAGAGTTGCATTTTCAAGACTAGCATTTATGATGGTGGTTTGTCTGCGATTGGCTGAGATGTTGATTCCTTTTAGGATTCTTCCTTTTGGTAATTGGAGAATAACTTCATCAAAACGACTAGAGTAGCTGCTTGCGATATGGAGAATCCCGCCAATTCCAGAAGAGAGAAACGGACTTTCAGACAGTTTCTTATCAGTGAGGCTTAGAGTTTTGTTGTTTTGATTTGTGACAAGATCATGGTTAGCAGAAATAGATGGATGATAAGAAATGTGGATTTGATCATCGAAAGAGTCTGTGATGGTCAGTGCGTGTTGGTGGAGCGTAATCTCTAGGTTTTCGACTTCCTTGCCAAAGGTCAGCTCTTCCATCCGACTATCATAGACAGGCTCCTTGGACATGGCAAGTAGGCTCTTGATCCCGTCAGATTGGATACCTACAAAGAGCAGGATAAATCCGATAATAGTAGTCACCACACCAAAAATGAGAAATCCTTTTGTCCATTTACGCATGCTGGTCACCTCTCTTTCCTTTTTTGAGAACAAATTGCACCAGGCGAACAATGAGTAGACCGAAGAAGCGAGCTACATAGGAAATACCTAATAAAACCAGCGAAGAAGCACCGATAGCTAGTAAACCAGAACCGAAAATCAAGATAAAGGCTGATTTAGCTTGGTCTAGGACAGTAAAACTTTCAACTAAAAATAGGAATCCGCCGATGATACCAAGTATGGAAACCGCAAAGAAAGCCAAGATGACAGTCAAGGCTGCCACAAGGATTGCGAACAGGGACACGAGGATGGCGATTCCCAGAGGAATACCGATGGGTGCCGCAAGGAGAGCTAACAAGGCGATATGCAAAATTTGTCGGTTATTCTTTTGAGCGGGTGCTTCATTGATTTTTTTATTGAGAAGATTGGAGAGAACTTCGTGGGCCGCTTCTTTGGGAGTTCCCAAGCTAGCGATGAGTTCTTCTTCTCCTTCGACTCCAGCATCGTCAAAGAGTTCCCTGAAATAGTCCATGGCTTCAATTTGGTCAGCCTGAGGCAGTTTTTTGAGATAGAGTTCTAGCTGAGTCAGGTATTCAGTTCTTGTCATGGCGGATACTCCCTTCTATGATGCCATTGATGGTGTCTGTATAAAGTGTCCATTCATCTTTTAGGGTCACGAGCTGTTCTATACCACCATTTGTCAAGGAGTAGTATTTGCGCATGCGACCTTGGAACTCTCTAGAATAGGTTGTCAGAAAGCTATTGCCCTCCAATTTTTTGAGAATGGGATAGAGTGTAGATTCTTTGATATTAGCGATCAGCTTAATGGTTTGGCTAATCTCATAACCATAAGAATCATCCTGCTCCAGTACAGCCAAGATGAGAAATTCAATCAAGGCAGAGGATGTTGGAAAGTACATGGGGAACCTCCTTTTCTAATGTGTAAGATTTTTATATATAATTTTTCTACACATACATTGTACATCTAAATGAAAGCCCTGTCAAGAGAAATGTGTAAAATTTTTATATATAAAAAACTTCTAGGCAAAACTAGAAGTTTAGAGGATTTTATCAGCTCTGTCCACTGTAAAGAGGGCCGCAGTCATGATGATATCGACGAGTAAGAGGGCAGCAACAGCTGGTACCCAAGAGTGGAAAAGGTCAAAACTGTAACCAAAGAGGGTTGGCCCAAAGGCTGCCAGGATATAGCCTCCTGTTTGAGATAGGCCGGACAATTGGGCTGTCTTTTCAGGGGCGCTTGTCTTGAGTGAAAAGTTGACCATGAGATAGGGGAAGAGGGCGCTGGTTGCGGTTCCGATGAGGAGATGGATGGCAAGCCAGTAAAAGAAATTACCGATTGGGAAAAAGAGCATGGAAATGCCGACCACACCAGCCAGTGAGACCAGAGTGAGCATGAGCTGACGGTTGCGAGTTGACAAGCTGGTTGTCAGGCTTGGGATGGTCATTGAAAAAGGAATGCTAATCAGAGAGAAGATAGAAGTGAGCAAGCCAGCTTCGTGACTGGATAGACCTGCGTGGATGGCCATGGTAGGTAACCAAGTCATAGCAGTGTAAAAGAGCAAGGATTGAAAACCTGCAAAGACAATCACTGCCCAGACCTGTTTATTATGCATGACCTTTGCTTTGCTTTTTTGTTTGGTTTGCGGAGCCAGTTTGTGATTATAGCGGTGATTTGGGAGCCATACTAAAAAAGTTGCTAGACAGAGCAGGGTGAGGAGGATGATAAGTCCTTTCCAAGAACTGGCTTGTGTAATAGGCACGGCTAGATAGGAAGCAAGAGCCGTCGCAACCCCCATAGAAGTTACATATAAGGTGGTCAGAAAACCAATTTTCTTTGGTTGATTGGCTTGGATGAGACTAGGAAGCAGAACATTGATGACTGCGATACTTGCCCCAACCATCAAGGTTCCTAGATAGAGCAGGGGCAGATTGATTAGTCGAATGAGAGAACCGATGGTCAAGAAGAAAAGGCTGTAGGTGAAGAGATGCTCCAAGCCGATTTTTTGAGCCAGTCGGGTAGAAAATAGTGAGAAGAGGGTAAACATGAGGAGGGGAAGGCTGGTCAAGACACCAAGCGAACTAACTTCTACTCCCAGTCCTTGAGAAATATCTCCCAAAATAATGGGTAAAACAGTAAAAGGAGTCCGCAAGGAAACACCAATTAGGATAATACCTGGAACAAAAAAGAGTGATTGCTTTTTCATATAATACCTCTTCTAGCTGATTTTAATAACAGCTTATTTTAAGGTTTTTTCCTTATAATGTCAAGTAAGGTTTTGGGCTTTCAAGATAAAAATGGGAAAGTCTTGAAAATTATGATAAAATAGTGGAAGGAAATCTATACATTGGAGAAAAACTGTGTCTGAAAAGCAAAAAATCAGCGTATTGATGTCGGTCTATATCAAGGAAAATCCGACATTTTTAAAGGATGCTATTGAGAGTGTTCAAAATCAGACCCTGAAACCGAGCGAATTGGTTCTGGTTGAGGATGGGCCTTTGACACCTGAGCTCTATCAGGTATTAGACCAGCTTGAAGCTGAGTCTAATATTCCAGTGAAACGCTATCCTCTTGAGCATAATCAAGGTTTGGGTCTGGCTCTTCGACAGGGTGTTTTGCAGTGTCAGTACGATATCATCGCTCGTATGGATACGGATGATATAGCTGTTCCAGACCGTTTTGAGAAACAGGTTCAGCTAATGGAGAAGGAAAACCTCGACCTATTAGGTGGACATATTGCAGAGTTTATTGACAATCCTGATGAGATTGTTTCTTACCGTCGTGTTCCAACCCAGCATGCAGATATTGTAGCTTATCAAAGGATGAGAAGTGCCTTTAACCACATGACTGTCATGTTCAAGAAGGACATGGTTCTCAAGGCAGGCAACTATGAGGATGGGCTTTATATGGAGGATGACCTCCTCTGGCTCAATATGATTGCTGCAGGAGCTAAGACTGGAAATCTCGATCAAATCTTGTGTAAGGTTCGTGTTGGAGCAGGGATGTTTGAGCGTCGTGGGGGACTGCGTTACCTTAAACTCTATCGTCAGGCTCGTCAGCGCATGCTGAAGAGAGGGCAAATTTCTTACATGGAGTATGCCAAGAGTGTTGCCATTCAGATGGTTGTTGCTCTTTGTCCAGGATTTGTCAGACAGTTTATTTTTATGAAACTGTTACGAAAAAGCAAGTAAAAGATTGTAGCAAATCGTAAACTTTAGAAAAAGTGTTATAATAACAATATAATGCTCTTCGAAAATCAAATTCAAACCGCGTCAACGTCGCCTTGCCGTACTCAAGTACAGCCTGCGGCTAGTTTCCTAGTTTGTTCTTTGATTTTCATTGAGTATAATCATCCAGCTCTTTTAAGGAGGAGTAAATTTCTATGAATAAAAAACTCACAGATTATGTGATTGATCTGGTGGAAATTTTAAATAAGCAACAAAAACAGGTTTTCTGGGGAATATTTGATATTTTGAGTATGGTGGTTTCCATCATTGTATCTTATATTTTATTCTACGGATTGATTAATCCAGCGCCTGTTGACTACATTATCTATACGAGTTTGGCCTTCCTGTTCTATCAATTGATGATTGCATTTTGGGGGTTGAACGCTAGTATTAGTCGTTACAGCAAAATTACGGATTTTATGAAAATCTTTTTTGGTGTGACTGTGAGCAGCGTCTTGTCATATAGTATCTGCTATGCCTTCTTGCCACTCTTTTCCATCCGTTTTATCGTGCTCTTTATCTTGTTGAGTACTTTCTTGATTTTATTGCCACGAATTACTTGGCAGTTAATCTACTCCAAACGCAAAAAAGGAAGTGGTGATGGAGAACACCGTCGGACCTTCTTGATTGGAGCTGGCGATGGTGGAGCTCTCTTTATGGATAGTTACCAACATCCAACTAGTGAATTGGAGCTGGTCGGTATTTTGGACAAGGATGCTAAGAAAAAGGGCCAAAAACTTGGTGGTATCCCTGTTTTAGGCTCTTATGATAATCTGCCAGAATTAGCTAAACGCCATCAAATCGAGCGTGTGATTGTTGCGATTCCGTCGCTTGACCCGTCAGAATATGAGCGTATCTTGCAGATGTGTAATAAGCTGGGTGTCAAATGTTACAAGATGCCTAAGGTTGAAACCGTTGTTCAGGGACTTCACCAAGCAGGTACTGGCTTCCAAAAAATTGATATTACGGACCTTTTGGGACGTCAGGAAATTCGTCTTGATGAATCGCGTCTGGGCGCAGAACTGACAGGTAAGACAATCTTGGTTACAGGTGCTGGTGGCTCAATCGGTTCTGAAATCTGTCGCCAAGTTAGTCGTTTCAATCCTGAACGCATCGTTTTGCTCGGTCATGGGGAAAATTCAATCTACCTTGTTTATCATGAATTGATTCGCAAGTTCCAAGGGATTGATTATGTACCAGTTATTGCCGATATTCAAGACTATGACCGTTTGTTGCAAGTCTTTGAGCAGTACAAGCCAGCTATTGTTTATCATGCGGCAGCCCACAAGCACGTTCCTATGATGGAGCGCAATCCAAAAGAAGCCTTCAAAAACAATATTCGTGGAACTTATAACGTTGCTAAGGCTGTTGATGAAGCCAAAGTGCCTAAGATGGTTATGATTTCGACAGATAAGGCGGTTAATCCACCAAATGTTATGGGAGCAACCAAGCGCGTGGCTGAGTTGATTGTCACTGGATTTAACCAACGTAGCCAATCGACCTACTGTGCAGTTCGTTTTGGAAATGTTCTTGGTAGTCGTGGTAGTGTGATTCCAGTCTTTGAACGTCAGATTGCTGAAGGTGGTCCTGTAACGGTGACAGACTTCCGCATGACCCGTTACTTTATGACTATTCCAGAAGCTAGCCGTCTGGTTATCCATGCTGGTGCTTATGCCAAGGATGGAGAAGTCTTTATCCTTGATATGGGCAAACCAGTCAAGATTTATGACTTGGCTAAGAAAATGGTCCTTCTAAGTGGACACACCGAAAGCGAAATTCCAATCGTTGAAGTTGGAATCCGCCCAGGTGAAAAACTTTACGAAGAACTCTTGGTATCAACCGAACTTGTTGATAACCAAGTTATGGATAAGATTTTCGTTGGTAAGGTTAATGTCATGCCTCTAGAAGCTATCGATCAAAAGATTGAAGAGTTCCGTACTCTTAGTGGAGATGAGTTGAAGCAAGCTATTATCGCCTTTGCCAATCAAACAACCCACGTTGAATAAAAAAGAAAAACGCATATTATCAGGTCTTGAAAAACCTTGGTAATATGCGTTTTGTTATGTGTAAACTTGCTTCATTTTATTCTGATACTCAATAAAAATCAAAGAGCAAACTAGGAGGCTAGCCGAAGGTTACTCAAAGCACAGCGTTGAGGTTACAGAGAAAACTAACGTGGTTCGAAGAGTATGAAATTGAGTATTTGCCCAGTCTCCGTTATATTATTGAAAATACTCCAAAACTTCTATGGGTTTGTGAGCGATAAAATCAGGATGATAGTTTAGCAAGTCTGCTTGCTCTCCAAATCCCCAAGTGACGGCCAATTTCTGAATGCCTGTTTCTTGAGCTCCAAGCATATCAAACTTGGTATCTCCGATGATGATGGCTTGTTCCGGTGCTAGTTGATGTGCCTGCAAGGCTTGGCGAATGACATCTGCCTTATGGGGTGCTTTAGGGCTGGAACCATAAATGCTATCAAAGAAATGATAGATTTCCAAGTTTTTAGTCATGTCTTGAGCGGTTGGAGTATTCTTTGTAGTGGTGATATAAAGAGGGTAATTGCTCGATAACTTCTCAAGCAAGTCTACTATCTGAGGAAAGAGTTGAGCTTCATGGATGCCTTTCTCCTTATAGTAAGAACGGTATATCTGGACAGCCTCAGAAATTTGGTCTTTGGGAAGGCAGGTCGCAAAACTACTTTCAAGGGGTGGCCCCATAAAACCACGAATAGTTTTGGCATCAGGGCTAGGTACCCCGAGCTCCTTAAAGGTATGGGTAAAGGCATTGTGAATCCCGATAGAACTATCAACGAGGGTTCCATCTAGGTCGAAAAAGATAGCTGTGATAGAGGTCATGGTTTCTCCTATTTGATAAGCTTATTCTCCGAAAATTTCTTTTTGGAGACGACGACCAGTAGGGGTGGCAGCGAGACCACCTTCAGCTGTTTCACGGAAGGCAGTTGGCATGCTTGCTCCTACTTGGTACATGGCATCGATAACTTCATCCACAGGAATTTTAGATTCGATACCTGCCAAGGCCATGTCTGCTGCGATGAAGGCAAAGCTAGCTCCCATAGCATTGCGCTTGACGCAGGGAACTTCGACCAAGCCGGCAACAGGGTCACAGATGAGGCCTAGCATATTTTTAATGACAAAGGCAATGGCCTGACTGGCCTGATAAGGTGTTCCACCGGCAGCTAGAGTCAAGGCTGCAGCACTCATAGCAGAGGCCGAACCAACCTCGGCCTGACAGCCACCTTCAGCCCCTGAGATAGAGGCATTGTTTGCGATGACTAGTCCAAAGGCACCAGCAGCAAAGAGGAAATCCAGCTGTTGCTCGTGGCTGAGGTCTAATTTTTCAATAGCAGCTGTTAGAACTGAGGGCAGACAGCCAGCACTTCCTGCGGTCGGAGTGGCACAAACCAAGCCCATTTTAGCATTGTGTTCATTGACTGCAATGGCATTTCGGGCAGCAGAGAGAATCGTGTAATCTGACAGAGTTTTTCCGTTTTTGATGTAGTGATCCAATTTGGCAGCATCTCCACCTGTCAGGCCACTACGAGATTTATTTTCATTGAGGCCAAGTTGGACAGAGGCTTTCATGACTTCCAGATTGCGTTCCATGAGAAGGAAGACTTCTTCACGTTCGCGACCGGTCAATTCAAACTCTGTTGTAATCATGAGTTCTGCGACATTTCCTTGAAAGTCCAGATCTGCTTGCTCGACCAATTCTTTGATAGAATAAAACATGCTTCCTCCTATTTAAAGAAATTGACATTGTGGAGATGAGGG
This sequence comes from Streptococcus bouchesdurhonensis, assembly GCF_948472335.1. The sequence goes on from NZ_CAOKTW010000009.1 coordinate 48,570, forward strand.
ATTTTTCGAATTTCTTCGATGGCCTCATCACAGTTGCGACTGTCAACTTCGATAATCATAATGGCTTTTTCACCAGCTTTTTCACGAGTAACATTCATCTGGGCGATATTGATATCATAGCGGGAAAGTGCCTCTGTTACGAGGGCAATCATACCTGGAATATCTTGATGAACAATGATGATAGTCGGTGTATTCATATTGAGAGAGACGGCAAAGCCATTGAGTTCGGTTACCTGAATATTTCCTCCACCGATAGAAATACCAGTCACACTGATGGTCTTGTGAGCATTTTTGACGGTAATTTTAGTGGTGTTTGGATGAGGAGCATTACTGTCTTTCTGAATGGTCCAGACAATCTTGATGCCACGCTTGTGGGCAATTTCCAGGCTGTTTGGGATTTCAGGATCATCTGTATCCATGCCCAAAATACCTGCAACAAGGGCTAGGTCTGTTCCGTGACCACGATAGGTTTTGGCAAATGAGTTAAATAGTTGGAATTCGACTTCTGTCGGAGTATCATCAAAAATGGAAGAGACAATCTTCCCAATACGAACAGCACCAGCAGTATGGCTACTAGATGGGCCAATCATAACTGGTCCGATGATATCAAAGACAGATTGAAAACGAAGTGATTTCATCAGTTTCCCCTTATAAAAATTCTTATCTCTATTATATCAAAGAATGAAGGTCTTGGCTTTAATTGTGGATGAAAACCTTTTTACACTACAAATAGCATAAAAAAGCATCTTTTGTAACAAAAAATAGCTTGTTTAGGGAAATAAAAAATAATTTTGTAATATTTCTACATAAAAGTGTCAATAAACAGTAATATTTAAAGGGTATGATAGTACTATAGAAAGAAGGAGAATTTTCGAATATGAAATCAACAACTAAAAAGATTAAAACAACTCTTGCAGGAGTAGCTGCCTTGTTTGCAGTATTTGCTCCATCATTTGTATCTGCTCAAGAATCATCAACTTACACTGTTAAAGAAGGTGATACACTTTCAGAAATCGCTGAAACTCACAACACAACTGTTGAGAAATTGGCAGAAAACAACCACATTGACAACATCCATATGATTTATGTTGGTCAAGAGTTGGTTATCGATGGCCCTGTAGCACCAGCTGCAACACCAGCGCCAACTACTTATGCAGCACCAGCTGCTCAAGATGAAACTGTTTCAGCTCCAGCAGCAGAAACTACAGAAGTAGCAGAAGAAGCAGCTCCAGTGGCAAGCACACCTGCAGCAGAAGAAACTGTTGCTACAGCAGAAACTTCAGCACCAGCTGCAACTGTAAGCGGATCTGAAGCAGAAGCTAAAGAATGGATTGCACAAAAAGAATCAGGTGGTAGCTATACAGCTACAAACGGCCAATACATTGGACGTTACCAATTGACAGATTCATACTTGAACGGTGACTACTCAGCTGAAAACCAAGAACGTGTAGCAGATGCCTACGTTGCAGGACGTTACGGTTCATGGTCAGCCGCTAAAAACTTCTGGCTTAACAACGGTTGGTACTAAGAAATAACGAACAGAATAATTTGAAAAAGTCGAGGAAATCCCTCGACTTTTTTATATTTCTTTCGGTTGATAATAGATCTCCACTTCTTTTTTGAGAAAGGCTAGAATGGAAGTTTCATCGGTCAGCTCTAGAAGGGAGAACCCTTTTTGGATCAGTTTAGCATCATCCCTACAAATCCCAATACGGACATAGCAGATAGCAAGCATATCGTAGCTTTTCTTATTCTTGGCATCCTCTAGTAAAGTATAGCAGATTTGTTGACACATGTTTTTGTCTTGATGGTATAAGTAAATGGTGGAAAGGTTGAGTAGGATTGCCATTCGTAAGTCATATAAATGTTGGTAGTTTTTATAGACTTCCAAGCGTTGCAGGATTTTTCCAGTAATGAGATGGAGGTGTTCAATTGGAAAGCTGAAAAGGATGGTATTGAGGATTTTTAGGTCACTTTCATACCATGTATCTTGTTTTTCAATTTTTTCCCATAGTTTTTGGATAGTCTGTTTCACTTGCTCTGACAGTTGCTCTGTACCATATTGACGGATATGAATGACAACTTCCAGCATATCCCTGATTTCTTCTATAGGCAGGTCGTGATAGGTCTTGAGATAGTTTTGGCATGTTTCAAAAAAATCAACTAGACCACTGCCACCAATGATGGAATTCATATTGAGATAAGTTTGCATGATTTCTGTCCGTTGGCTCGGCTGATAGAGATGGCAGATATAGTCAAACTCTTCAAAACTCATATTAATCTGTCGGAGAAGAAATTCCATGTTTTCATATTTGGGAGTTACCTTGCCACTTTCAATCTTTGATAGGCTAGTTCTTGAGAGAACATTTCCACAGACCTCTTCTTGGGTCAATCCTTTTGATTCACGTATTTCTTTATAGACCTTTCCAAAATCATAACGCATGATTTTCTCCTTTTAGTGAAAAAAGTTAACAAACAATAAAATCCTATTAAAAATATTGTATCATAGTAATATAAAAAGTAAAAAAGAAAGCTAAAATAAGTTTGGTGTAATTTTAATATGGGGTTAATGAGTACTATGATGTAGCTAGAAAAGGGGTGGAAAAATGTTTAAAAATAAGGAACTTTTTCGAGTAGTCATGATATTTGTGATAGGAATTATCCTAATTTTAATGACACCCGTCTTATTTAAAGTTATGATGGACCTATTTTCAAAATAAATAGGCTTCTGTTTTAGGCAGAGGTGTGAATCAGGAGGTTAAGCGATGAACTACAATTTAAAATATCTTTTATCAGGAATATTTGTCCTAGTCTTTATAGGTTTCCTAGTCTGGATGCGTTATGTTAATCAGAGGAAGGAAGAAGAGCATTCGGATGTGTCTTTTGAAGCGAGGTTAGATAGTGAAGTCAAGACCTTGTATAAACAACTAGGATTGGGTGAGGAGCCTCATTATTTCTTAGCCTATCGCTACCTACATCCTTGGTTTGATTTGGCGATTTTACCACCAACAGTTGAAATTTTCTTAACTAAAATAGCGCTGGTGATGGTAACTCCAGATGAACTGCTGATAAGAAATCTTGGAAATGGGATGACTTTCACAAGTGAGCATCATCGTGATTTGCGACAAGGACTTATCCGTATTCCCAAATCAGAGATAAAAGAATTTGAGATTCGCAACTGGAAAAGAGCTTTTGTATTTGGAGACTTTTTGACGATTAAAACAAGCCAACATAGCTATTATTTGCAGGTCAGAGATGATGGACTTCAAAAGGGAAGTCTTTCCGCCAAACATTTCTCCGACTTGAAACGACAAGATTTTTTAGGATTATTGACAGATAAAAGGACATTTTGATAGACAATTGCCCCAAAAATGGAATCTCTGAATGTTCAACAATTCAAAAACCACACAGTATTCCATTCAATTTGATTATGTTCAAGATTGGAATGACAGTGTGGTTTTATTTAGAAGTTAGTTTTTGTTAGCCTTTTATATACTTTGTTCGATAAAAGACAATTAAATTAGTGATAGCCGATTGCTTACTGCTGACCGAATGATGTAACTCCGCCACCTAAACTAGCGAGATCATCACTGTTTGTTGTGGGAACTTCAGCATTGTTACTATTGGTATTAGTTTCTGCTTGAGCTTCTGAAGTATTAGCTGCTTGATTTTGTGTACTTGCCACATCATTTCCGCTGCTGCCAGCACTATTAGATGAAGGTGGTTCGCTTGCAGGCGCTTGTGAACTGTATCTGCTCCCATTTGACTCAGTATAGGTTGGAGTGTAGCTCCCTCCTCCTGAAGAATAGGTTTCTCTTTCCCCCTCGCTACTAGTCGTTCCTGTTTCTTTTTTGTCAGTCTTTTGTCCTTCTTTTTTGGTCAAGACTTCAACTTGCTTTTGGAATTTAGAAATTAGTTCTTGGATGGGTTTTATTTTTTCATCAATAGTGGTTTGTTCGCTTGTGGAGTTAACACTTTTAATGATTTCTAGTATTTTTTGTAAGGAAGTGATGGCTGTTTCAAGTGTTTGTTTATCTTCAAACTGACTATCGGATTCCTTTATATCCATTTTTAAAGCTTTTTCGCTATAATGATTGGTGATTTTATCGGACGTAGTAGTAAGAAAGTCTGCTAATGTTTGCTTGCCTTCGTCAGTGTTTGGCTTCAATTCTTGAATTCTTTTCCAATCTTCTATAATTGTTTCAGAATCGATATTAAAATCTTTGATGGCTTTTTTTACTTGTTCGACATCTTGTTCATTTTTTTGCCGTTTGAAGAAAGCAATGGTTCCTCTTTCTGCTAAGATATTTTCTTGATGAATGACTAAAGCTATTAAAAGTCCAAGACTTGCGACAATGATAATAGTAAAAATGGTATTTTTTGATTTTAGGATATCTTTGTAGTTCTTCAAAATTGTTCTACGTACATGGATGGTAGTATCTTTAAGGAATCATGTACGCCTTCCTCCTCATTACAGTATATCATTTTTAATTTATTTTATAAATAAGTTTATAAGCAGTAGAGGTTTTTAGGTATAAATCATCCTCTTTTTAAACAATTATAGAAGAGCTTGGTCGATTGACAGCCTCTTTCTTGTCTTCTCTAACCAAGCATGTTATAATGAATACTGCTCAAGCGACCTTCAATCGTGAAGCACACACGACCTTCAATCGTGAATAAACGAATAGATGGGAGACTTACCATGAGTGATAACTCTAAAACACGTGTTGTTGTGGGGATGAGTGGTGGTGTCGATTCGTCGGTGACGGCTCTTCTTCTCAAGGAGCAGGGCTACGATGTGATCGGTATCTTCATGAAGAACTGGGATGACACAGATGAAAACGGCGTCTGTACGGCGACCGAAGATTACAAGGATGTGGCTGCGGTGGCAGACCAGATTGGCATTCCTTACTACTCTGTCAACTTTGAAAAAGAGTACTGGGACCGCGTTTTTGAGTATTTCCTAGCGGAATACCGTGCAGGGCGTACGCCAAATCCAGATGTTATGTGTAACAAGGAAATCAAGTTTAAGGCCTTTTTGGACTATGCCATGACCTTGGGGGCAGACTATGTAGCTACTGGGCATTATGCCCGAGTGGCGCGTGATGAGGATGGCACTGTTCATATGCTTCGTGGTGTGGACAATGGCAAGGATCAGACTTATTTCCTCAGCCAACTTTCGCAAGAACAACTTCAAAAAACCATGTTCCCGTTGGGACATTTGGAAAAACCTGAAGTTCGCAGACTAGCAGAAGAAGCAGGACTTGCGACTGCCAAGAAGAAAGACTCGACAGGGATTTGCTTTATCGGAGAAAAGAACTTTAAAAACTTCCTCAGCAACTACCTGCCAGCTCAACCTGGTCGTATGATGACAGTGGATGGACATGATATGGGCGAGCATGCAGGTCTGATGTACTATACGATTGGTCAGCGTGGAGGTCTAGGTATCGGTGGGCAACACGGTGGAGACAATGCCCCTTGGTTCGTTGTCGGAAAAGACCTCAGCAAGAATATCCTCTATGTAGGACAAGGTTTCTACCATGACTCGCTCATGTCAACCAGCCTAGAGGCTAGCCAAGTCCACTTTACTCGTGAGATGCCAGAGGAATTCACGCTAGAATGTACGGCTAAATTCCGCTATCGTCAGCCTGACTCTAAGGTGACCGTCCATGTCAAAGGAGACAAGGCAGAGGTTATCTTTGCAGAACCGCAACGCGCCATCACACCAGGTCAGGCAGTTGTCTTTTACGACGGGGAAGAGTGTCTAGGTGGTGGTTTGATTGACAATGCCTACCGCGATGGACAAGTTTGTCAGTACATTTAGATTGACAAATTTTCTCAATTTGCTACAATAATAAAAGCAATAGAAATGATGGTCAAAGCTCATGGATGTTGCAGGCTTTTTTGTCCTGCACTTCTTTGGAGTTTTGACTGTTTTTGTGTCGTTTAAGGGAAAGGACAAGAATGACTCAGCAAGACTTTCGGACAAGAGTAGGAAATACGGTTTTTGGAGTTCGGGCGACAGCCTTGATTGTCCAAAATGGCAAGCTCCTAGTTACCAAAGATAGGGGCAAGCATTACACTATCGGCGGTGCGATTCAAGTCAATGAAAGCACGGAAGAAGCGGTAGTCCGTGAAGTGAGGGAAGAACTGGGTGTCGAAGCTCAAGCTGGGCAACTAGCTTTTGTTGTTGAAAATCGTTTTGAAGAAGATGGTGTCTATTGGCACAACATCGAGTTTCATTATCTGGTGGACTTGCTTGAGGATGCCCCATTGACCATGCAGGAAGATGAGAAAAGGCAGCCTTGTGAGTGGATTGATTTGGATCAGCTTAAGGGTATCAATCTAGTTCCAGCCTTTTTGAAAACAGCCCTGCCAGATTGGGACGGCCAACTAAGACACATTCATCTTGAGGAATAGGAGAGAAACATGACTTATAATTTTACTGAAGAATACGATATTATTGTAATCGGTGCGGGACACGCTGGGGTTGAGGCTTCCTTGGCTGCCAGCCGTATGGGCTGTAAGGTCTTACTTGCGACCATCAACATTGAAATGCTGGCTTTCATGCCTTGTAACCCCTCTATCGGTGGTTCTGCCAAGGGAATCGTTGTGCGTGAAGTTGATGCCCTCGGTGGCGAGATGGCCAAAACCATTGACAAGACTTACATCCAGATGAAGATGCTCAACACAGGGAAGGGGCCAGCTGTCCGTGCCCTTCGTGCGCAGGCTGACAAGGAGCTTTACTCTAAGGAAATGCGCAAGACGGTTGAAAATCAAGAAAATCTGACCCTTCGTCAGACCATGATTGATGAGATTTTGGTTGAAGACGGCAAGGTTGTCGGTGTTCGTACAGCGACCCATCAAGAATATGCTGCCAAGGCTGTTATCGTGACGACAGGGACTGCCCTCCGTGGGGAAATTATCATTGGAGACCTTAAGTATTCATCAGGTCCTAACCACAGCTTGGCTTCTATTAACCTTGCTGATAATCTCAAGGAATTAGGACTCGAAATCGGTCGTTTCAAGACAGGAACACCTCCACGTGTCAAGGCTTCTTCTATCAATTACGACGTGACAGAAATTCAGCCAGGAGACGAAGCGCCTAATCATTTCTCATACACTTCACGTGATGAGGATTATGTCAAAGACCAAGTGCCATGTTGGTTGACCTATACTAACGGTACCAGTCATGAGATTATTCAAAATAATCTCCACCGTGCGCCTATGTTTACAGGTGTGGTTAAGGGAGTGGGGCCTCGTTACTGTCCGTCGATTGAAGACAAGATTGTGCGCTTTGCGGACAAGGAACGTCACCAACTCTTCCTTGAGCCAGAAGGGCGCAATACAGAGGAAGTCTATGTTCAAGGACTTTCAACCAGTCTGCCTGAGGATGTCCAGCGTGACTTGGTTCATTCCATCAAAGGTTTGGAAAATGCTGAAATGATGCGAACAGGTTATGCCATTGAGTACGATATGGTCTTGCCACACCAGTTGCGTGCGACTCTGGAAACCAAGAAAATCTCAGGTCTATTCACTGCTGGTCAGACAAATGGAACATCAGGTTATGAAGAAGCTGCTGGCCAAGGGATTATCGCTGGGATCAATGCGGCTTTGAAAGTCCAAGGCAAGCCTGAGTTGATTTTGAAGCGCAGTGATGGTTATATCGGGGTGATGATTGATGACTTGGTGACCAAGGGAACTATTGAACCCTATCGTCTCTTGACCAGTCGTGCTGAGTACCGCCTCATCCTCCGTCATGACAATGCCGATATGCGTTTGACAGAGATGGGACGTGAGATTGGACTTGTGGATGATGAACGCTGGGCTCGCTTTGAAATCAAGAAAAATCAATTTGACAATGAGATGAAGCGCCTAGATAGCATAAAACTTAAGCCAGTCAAGGAAACCAATGCCAAGGTTGAGGAGATGGGTTTCAAGCCTTTGACAGATGCAGTGACAGCCAAGGAATTCCTTCGCCGTCCAGAAGTTTCTTATCAAGATGTGGTGGCTTTCATCGGACCAGCTGCAGAGGACTTGGATGACAAGATTATCGAATTGATTGAAACAGAAATCAAGTACGAGGGTTACATCTCAAAAGCTATGGATCAGGTTGCCAAGATGAAACGCATGGAAGAAAAACGCATTCCAGCCAATATTGATTGGGATGATATTGATTCTATCGCGACAGAAGCCCGTCAGAAGTTCAAACTGATTAATCCAGAAACCATCGGCCAAGCCAGTCGTATTTCTGGAGTAAACCCAGCAGATATTTCTATTTTGATGGTGTATTTGGAAGGTAAAAATCGTAGTATTTCTAAAACTCTTCAAAAATCAAAATGATACGTCGTCGGCTTCGGCTCACCTAACTTAAGTTATGCTTTCGCCTAGCCTACTAGTCTGATTTCGATTTTTATTGAGTTTTAATCTAAAAAGAAAGCATAGAGAAAAACAGCTCCGAATCGGGGCTGTTTTCTTGCTTTATTCTTCATCTGGTGTGAGGATCATTGGAATAATGATTGGTTCACGTTCTGTATTTTCATAAAGGAAGGGGCGAATGGCGTTGACAATGGCACCATTGACAGATTGCACGCTGGCATCCTTATTTTTCAATGCGATACGAATTGCATTGAAGAGGATACGCTGGCTTTGGCGAATTAAGTCGCCAGACTCTCTCATGTAGACAAAGCCTCGGCTGAGGATATCTGGACCAGACAGAATCATCTGCGACTTGAAGTCAACAGTTGCGACTGCCAGAACGACACCGTCTTCAGATAGATCACGACGGTCTTTGAGGACAGCAGCACCGATTTCACCGATACGGTTTCCGTCGACATAGATGTCTTGGGCGTTGAAATGACCTGCGATACGAGCTGAGTCAGAAGTAAGGGCAAGCACATCACCATTGCTCATGATAAAGATATTGTCCTTCTCGACACCAGTATCCACCGCTAGTCCAGCGTGGACTTTTTGCATGCGGTATTCACCGTGGACAGGCATGAAGTATTTTGGCTTAATCAAGCGGAGCATAAGTTTTTGCTCTTGCTGGCCACCGTGTCCAGATGTATGGATATTGTTAACCTTACCGTGGATAACTTCGACACCAGCTTCAGAAATGATGTTGATCAGCTTGTTGACGCTAGTAGTGTTTCCAGGGATTGGACTTGAAGAGAAGATAACTGTATCACCAGGTTGGAGTTGTACCTGACGGTGGGTTCCGTTGGCGATACGAGAGAGGGCAGCCATCGGTTCCCCCTGACTACCTGTACAGAGGATGAGAACCTCGCCCGCAGGGTAGTCTTTAATTTCATTTGGCTCGATAAAGGTTCCCTTAGGAGCTTTGATGTAGCCAAGATCGATTCCGTTGACAATGGCCTTTTCCATAGAGCGACCAAAGACCGCAATCTTGCGTCCAGTCTTAACAGCAGCTTCAGTTGCTTGCTGGAGACGGAAGATATTTGAGGCAAAGGATGCAAAGATGATGCGTCCTTCAATGCCTTGGATAATCTTCATGATGGACTGACCAACGACTTTTTCAGAGTTGGTAAAGGTTGGCACTTCCGCATTTGTCGAGTCAGACAGGAGACAGAGTACGCCTTCTTCACCAAGAGCTGCCATACGGTGCAAGTCTGCTGGTTCACCAACTGGTGTAAAGTCAAACTTAAAGTCACCCGTACAAACGATTTTCCCTTGAGGAGTATGAATGACAATCCCTAAAGGCTCTGGAATAGAGTGAGTGGTTCTAAAGAAAGTTGCCTTAAGATTTTTAAAGGTCAACTCAGTGTTGTGGTTGATTTCGTAAAGTTTGGCGTTGCGCAAGAGGCCGTGTTCTTCGAGTTTTCCACGGATTAAAGCCAAGGCAAGTGGTCCAGCGTAGATAGGGACATTTGCTTGCTTGAGTAGGAAAGGAATCCCACCGATGTGGTCTTCGTGTCCGTGTGTGATTAAGACAGCCTTGACGCGGTCGATATTGTCCACGATGTATGAGTAGTCAGGAATGACATAGTCGATACCCAGCAAATCATCTTCTGGGAATTTAATCCCAGCATCGACTATAATAATCTCGTCTTGGTATTCAATCCCGTAAGTGTTTTTCCCGATTTCTCCCAGACCACCGATGGCAAAAACGCCGACTTCTTCAGGTTTAAGAGTGTAGGCCATATTAGAACTCCGTAATTTCGAAGGCGCCAGTTTCTTTTTCGTAATCTAGCAATTTGTCAGACAAGAGTTCGATATACTCGATATTGTACTCTGGGCGATTTTCTTCGACAAGTTGGCGAGCAGCGATACGGCCCTCAAGTTCTGAGCTGGCATCGATGTCTAGGTAAAGTGCGCGTGTTGTTTCACGGCGTGGGCTACGTTCTTTTGTTTCTTGATAAAAAACTTTGTAAATCATATAGTTCCTTTCTATTTACAGGTCAGCTTATTCCAAACTTTTAGCAGAGATTTGCTTGATTTCATTCCATTTTGTGTCTAGATTGACCTTGATTCGTTACAATTATTTCAATTATACCACAAAATGAAAAATTAGTAAAAGACGGAAACGAGAAAGTCATATAAGCACTCAAAGGTAAGTGCTTGCAAAAATAAAGAAAATATGTTATCTTGATAATGAAAGTGAAATTTATCGCTTGTCATAATTCCATATAGTTTGTAAGTTAAGGAGGTTGCTCTATGTATAACTTATTTGCTTTTGCTATCGGAGCTCGCTTGGTAGCTTTTATTGTTTTTGTTGCTTGCGTTTATGCGGGGAATCTTCTGTTTACAAAACTGGAACAACGACAAACTAAGTTCTTGTGGAAAATTACTTTTGTGACTCTCTACTCGCTTTTTCTCCTCCTTGTAACCTATGTAGTTTGGTTTGTATTTTACTTTGGATTAAATGCTTAGATGTCCTGCTGATGCTAGGGCATTTTTGTTTGGGGATAAAGATAGTAAATTCATGACACGAAAATTCCACCCCATCTATCAAGATGAGGTGGTTTTTGCATTTTTCTAAAATGACATGACAATGGAATAAATGTTTGCTTTAAGAATTTATTCTTATTATGTTAATGACTCTTCTGCTCAAAAATAGAGTTGAAGCATAAAAATAAAACAATACAAACAGATAGATCAATTGGTAAAGGGATAGTAGTAATGTTTAAATCATTGAGAATGCTGATCAAACTGTAAGAGATGAAGACAATAAAATTTATCCTTCTAAAAATGTGTCTTTTATCTAACATGACTTACCAAACTTTTTACGGAGATCTTTCCCAATGGTATAAGCTGCCATAAATAAAGCGATACCAACACCTGCACCAAAACCACCCTTGATTTCTTGCAATTCCTTATTAGAAATTTCACGATAGTTGTTCAAATCTTTCATCATATTAATCTCCTCCTAAAAAATAACCAGCTGCCAAACCAGAACCTACAAGTGCTGTTCCGCCTGCAATAGCTTTCCAAGATACTGCTACTCCAAAGATAATCAAGGGAGCGAGACCGCCATCAATATCTGATAATTCATTTTCAGATAGGGATAAAAATTGATTGTCAAGAACGTCAAAATTTGTCATTGAACTTTCCTCCTTTTTTCTTGTTCACTTTTATATTCGGAAAAGAAAAGGAAAAGTGAGCATTTTTTAAATTATTTTTTAGCTAAGTATAGGCATTTTTGTTTGGGGGCAAAGAAAATTCCCATGTGCCAGCTTTTGTAGTATAATAGTAAGCAGACAAAAAGATAGGAATGTGTTATGAAAGTATTAGCTTTTGATACGTCCAGCAAGGCTCTTTCTCTCGCTATTTTAGAGGACAAGCAGGTTCTTGCCGAGACGACGATTAATATTAAGAAAAATCACAGTATTACCCTCATGCCTGCCATCGATTTTTTGATGGCAAGTGTGAACTGGACGCCCAAGGATTTGGATAGAATCGTTGTGGCGGAAGGGCCAGGTAGCTACACAGGTTTGCGAATTGCGGTAGCAACTGCCAAGACCCTTGCTCATACTCTTAACATCGAGTTAGTTGGTATGTCTAGCCTCTTGGCTCTGGTGCCCTACCAACAAGAAGGTTTGTTCGTTCCTTTGATGGATGCGCGTCGCAACAATGTTTACGCAGGATTTTATGAGAATGCCAAACCTGTCATGCCAGAAGCACACCTGCCCTTTGAGCGAGTGATTGAGCTAATCAAGGGTGCTAGTCAAGTAACCTTTGTCGGAGAAGTTGGCACCTTTGTGGAGCAGATTCAAGAACACTTGCCAAGGACTAATTTCAAAGAAACCTTGCCAAATGCAGCTAATCTAGCTCTCTGGGCCTGGGACAAGGAAGCAGACTCCTTGCATGATTTTGTGCCGAACTACCTCAAGCGTGTCGAGGCTGAGGAAAACTGGCTAAAGAATCACACCGAATCTGGCGAGTCTTATATTAAACGCCTATGATAGAAATCAAAGGAACTCAACAGCAACCTGATCTGGCTCAAGCCATCTACGCTGTTATGGCAGCTGTTTACCCAGTCAGTTCTTGGACGCTGGAACAAATCCAAGCAGATTTGTCCCAAGACCAGACTTGGTATGCTCTAGCTTATGATGGAGCAGAAGTGATTGGATTTTTAGCTGTGCAGGAGAATCTATTTGAAGCAGAAGTCCTGCAAATCGCTGTCAAAGGAGTCTATCAGGGTCAGGGAATTGCCTCGGCCTTGTTTGCTCAATTGCCGGCAGATAAGGAGATTTTCCTCGAAGTCAGAAAGTCAAATCACCGAGCGCAAGCATTTTACAAGAAAGAAAAGATGGCAGTCATCGCTGAGCGAAAGGCCTACTACCATGACCCAGTCGAGGACGCCATCATCATGAAGAGAGAAATAGATGAAGGATAGATATATTTTAGCATTTGAGACATCCTGTGATGAGACCAGTGTCGCTGTCTTAAAAAAAGACGACCAGCTCTTGTCCAATGTCATTGCTAGTCAAATCGAGAGCCACAAACGTTTTGGGGGCGTAGTGCCAGAAGTAGCTAGTCGTCACCATGTCGAGGTCATTACAGCCTGTATCGAGGAGGCTCTAGCAGAAGCAGGAATTACCGAAGAGGACGTAACAGCTGTGGCGGTTACCTATGGACCGGGCTTGGTCGGAGCCTTACTAGTTGGTTTGTCAGCTGCCAAGGCTTTTGCTTGGGCACATGGGCTTCCGCTGATTCCCGTTAACCACATGGCTGGCCACCTCATGGCCGCTCAGAGTGTGGAGCCTTTGGAGTTTCCCTTGCTAGCCCTCTTGGTTAGCGGTGGGCACACAGAGTTGGTTTATGTTTCGGAGGCTGGTGACTACAAGATTGTTGGGGAAACGCGAGATGACGCGGTTGGTGAGGCCTATGATAAGGTTGGCCGTGTCATGGGTTTGACCTATCCTGCTGGTCGTGAGATTGACGAGCTAGCTCATCAGGGACAGGATATTTATGATTTCCCTCGTGCCATGATTAAGGAAGATAATCTGGAGTTTTCATTCTCAGGTTTGAAATCGGCCTTTATCAATCTTCACCACAATGCCGAGCAAAAGGGAGAAAGCTTGTCCACAGAGGATTTGTGTGCTTCCTTTCAAGCAGCTGTCTTGGATATTCTTATGGCAAAAACCAAGAAGGCCTTGGGAAAATACCCTGTTAAAACCCTGGTTGTGGCAGGTGGCGTGGCAGCCAATAAAGGTCTCAGAGAACGCCTAGCGGCCGAAATCACAGATGTCAAGGTCATCATCCCACCACTGCGTCTTTGTGGAGACAATGCAGGAATGATTGCCTATGCCAGCGTCAGCGAGTGGAACAAAGAAAATTTTGCAAACTTGGACCTCAATGCCAAACCAAGTCTCGCTTTTGATACTATGGAATAAAGAGTCAGCTTAAGGCTGACTTTTTTACTTGCCGAAATGTCAGAATATTTTGACAAATAAATGTAAATAATGATATAATATATAAAGAATAGGAGGTGGTCAGATGATTGGGAGAATGGAATTGGGGGAATTTTACAAGGAATTACGTTTGGCTAGAAAGCTCAAGCAGTCAGATGTGGCTTGTGCTGGACTAACAGCTTCTCAGCTATCCAAGTTCGAACTAGGGCAGTCTATGCTGTCTGCAGATAAGTTGATTCTAGCTATCCAAGGTATAAATGTGACCTTTGATGAGTTTGGGCACAAGCTCAACAACTATCAAGAATCTCCACATATGCGAATTGGTAGAAAGGTTGTGGATCGCTTTGCCCACCAAGATATAGCTGGTTTAGAGCAACTGTTGGAGGAAGTCGAGCAAGAACAGATGGCAGAGACCTATCGTCGTTTGAATGCCATTGTAATTAAAAACGCACTCCATTCCTTAAATAAGAACTATCCATTAGTAAAAGAAGATAGCGAGTTTTTGACTATCTATCTCTATGCTATTGAGTCTTGGACCTGGTTTGAACTCTATCTCTTTTGCAATACCATGCCCTTCTTGAGCAATCAAGATTTGATATTTTTATCGACCGCTTTAATTGAGAAATCTAGGGAATTTAAAGAGTTGGTACATAATCGATTGTATATGAAAAGTGGATTTCTGAATATTATATCAGAACTCATGGAGCGTAAACTTTTCTCTTATATCCCAATTTTTGAAGCTGAGCTAGAGAGCATGCTTCGTCCATACGATGTTTTTGAAAAAGTATTGTGGCAGTTTTTAAAGAAAATGAAGATTTTCCTTCAAACCAAAGGAAGCAATCAAAAAGAGATTGAAAGATTTATCCAATCTCTGCAAGTATTAGAAAATCCACAATTGCTAGCCCTCTTCGAATTGCGTTTGAAGCAATACAAAGAACTTATTGAGTAGTCAACAATTGCAAATCTGAAATTTCTATAAGAAAAAATATCAAATATGCGATTTTCTAAAATAAGCTAATTTTCGTGTTATACTATCCTTGTAAAGCACTTCAAGCAGATCCTAAGTCGCAGAAGTGGTTTATAGATGGGAATTCGTACAGTATATGTTTAATTATGAGCATACTGTAAATGGCTGGACTAAAAGTGAAACTTGGCGTCCTAGATAAAATGAGGTAAACGATGGAAAAACAAAGTCAGTTACAAATGTTAATTCATTCCCTATACAATAATAAAGAAATTAGCTTGACGGAAGAATTTAGGAAGCAATTGCTGGAAACAGCAAAACAGTTCTCTAGTACTAATGAAGATTTGTTAGCTGTACGTCTTTCTTTTGCCGTCTCTAAAGAATTGTTGAGCTTTAAAGGTGAACCGCCGACAGAGTTGTTGGATTTAGCAAAATTTGTCCAAAAGAAAGAAGCTAAATACAAGCAGGGAATAGTGTGGTCTGGTATTTTTAAGATATGATTTATTATAAAATACGGCATGAACATCATATAATGGATGAATCTGAATATGAGCAAGGCTTGGAGTTCAATATTAAACCAAGTCTTGTTTTCTATACACTGGAACTTTAAAAGGAGTTGTGATGAAAGTATTTCTTCAAAATAGAAATTTTAGGCAATTAACCATCAACCAGTGGATTTCAACGGTTGGGGATACGATTTTTTATCTGGCCTTTTTGAATTATGTGGCAGATGCATCTTTTGCCCCTTTGGCGATTTTACTGATCACGATTTCAGAAACCCTTCCTCAAGTTCTGCAAATCTTTCTGGGAGTTTTGGCGGATTTTCAACATCATCGTGTCCTAAAATATACAATGATTAGTTTTGCAAAATTTTTGCTTTACTCTATCGTTTCTTTATCACTTTCAGGGCAGTCCTTTTCCTTGTTATTAGTAGCATTTATTTGTCTGATTAACCTCTTATCTGACACATTGAGTTATTTTTCAGGCGCCATGCTCACTCCGATTTTCATTAGAATTATTGGGCAAGACCATCTGGCAGAAGCTATTGGATTTAAACAGTCAACTGTTAGTTTAGTGAAAACAATCAGTAATATTCTAGGAGGAGTCTTACTAGGTATTCTATCTATCCAGTCTATTTCCTTACTGAATGCTCTGACCTTTTTAATCGCATTTTTAGGTATTCTTTTCATAAAAACAGACCTCTTGAAAGTAGAAAAAACGATTAGCTATCAAGAAGGACTCTCTGTAAAATCCTTTTGCCAGCATCTGCTCCAATCATCAAAATTGATATGGAATATGAATAAGGTGCTCTTGGTTTTGTTTATTATCTCTATTAGTCAAGCAGTGATAAATGTTACAGTTCCTGTTTCTACTCTGTTTTTGAGGAATCAGCCCTTTTTGAATTTACAAACAGGTCAATCTCTTGCCTTGTTATCCACCCTTGAATTGTCAGCCCTTATTGTCGGAAGCCTTGTGAGTGGCTATCTGAAGAATACAATCTCCATAAAACTAGCCCTATATGCCTCGCTTATTATCCAATTACTCCTTTTAGTTGGCTTTGTGGCAGTTCGTTTTGACTGGATTCTTATCTTTAGTGCCTTGGATGCCTTTTTCGCAGGTATCCTCTCTCCTCGATTACAGGAACTCATTTTTAAACAAATACCTGAGGAGTCAATGGGAGCAGTTCAATCCTCTATCGGTGCCATTACAGTTGTTTTACCTAGCTTATTTACAATAGCTTTGGTAACCATTGCTACTAGCTTTGGAACTCTGGCAGTTAGCTTTGTTTTATTGCTATTTCTTCTAGCTGCCTTTATCATACTCTTGAATATCCGTGAAAACATTTAGCGAAGAATGTGTATATTATATGTTTGAGACTGGATTCCAGTCTGTTTATGATGGCTACAATCAGCAGACTGTTAAATTTTTGAGAAAGTTGCTTGACATTTCAGACCAATCGGTTTATAATTAAAAAATGTAGAGATAAATACATGAGAAAAGAAGAAAAAACAAGACTACGAAGAGAGAAAATCATTACCGCTGCTTTGTTTGAATTTGCTACAAAAGGCTATCAAGGTTTTGTCATCAATGAACTTTGTAAAGTGGATGGTATTTCCAAAGGAGTTTTGTATCATAATTTTTCAGGGAAATCAGACCTCTATCTAACTTGTTTTCAGGAGAGTTTTGAGAAAGCTTTGGCAGTGTTTCTGGGGGTGGAAGGTCAAGTGCCCTCCTTAGCTGATTATATGGAAAGACGTCACCAATTTTATCAGCAATACCCAGAACATAGCCACATTTTCTTTGAGGCAATGATTGCGACACCAGAAGAATTGGAAGCAGACATTGCACCACAGAAAGCTATCTTTTTGGACTTGAATGAACAAGTTTGTCAAAAACTTATATCAGAATCCAAACTGAAAGAGCATATTGATGAGAAACGAGCTATGGACTATCTGCGATTGATTCAGGATATGTTTCGTTCCTATTATTTAACTGTTTCGTCAGATAGCAGTTTGCCTGACTTGGTTTCAGGATATGAACATCAATTATCACAGGTTTTGGATATGATGATTTATGGAATACTAGAGGAAGATTACTCTAAAAAAGGAGAAAAATAATGTCGAAAATTTGGAAATGGTTGTTACTAATTGCGGGTATTTTTGCAGTTTTTGTAGGTTTTAATATGTTTGCACATCCTCTTATTAGCTTGGCTTCCATGACTTTCTGGTTTGCACTTGTATTTGCAGTTCAAGGGATTTCTGAGATTGTACAATACTTCAAATCAGAAGAAAAGCATGGCTGGAATTTATTTGGAGGAATTGTTACCCTCATCCTCGCTCTTACCTTGTTCTCAGGTAGCTTTATTGAAATGGTAACATTTGTACCATTTATCATTTCTTTATGGGCCTTGACAAATGGTATTACAAAAACTATCGTTGGTTTCAAGGTTCGTAAGACGGATAAATCGGTAGGTACCCCTCTAGTTTGGATGGGGATTTTAGGAATCGTAGCAGGTTTAATCATGATGGGACACCCATTGATGACCGGTCTCTATATTAGTTACACCATTGCCTTTGTCTTTATTTATCAAGGTATTGTGGCAATTGTTCAATTCTTCAAGATTAAATAAGAATAAAATGGAGTCTGTCTGATTACAATCAGCAGACTTTTTTCTCTTTCCTGAATGTGTTATAATAGTCCATGCTATGGCTGGAGCCTTTTCAGCCTACTTATACTCTTCGAAAATCTCTTCAAACTGCGTCAGCTTCTATCTGCAACCTCAAAACAATGTTTTGAGCAACCTGTGGCCAGCTTTCTAGTTTGCTCTTTGATTTTCATTGAGTATTATTAAGACAATATGAGGAGAAAGATGAAAGAAAAAGGATTTTGGGAGGGGGCGCAGGCGGCCATGCCAACGGCCCTTGGTTATGTCAGTATTGGCTTGGCCTGTGGGATTATTGGTGCGCCCTATGTGACACCTGTTGAGATGGGCTTGATGAGCCTCTTTGTTTATGCTGGGAGCGCCCAGTTTGCCATGTTGGCACTGATTGCGGTTCAAGCACCTGTGGCAGCTATTGCTATGACGGTCTTTTTGATTAATTTGCGTCTCTTTTTGTTGAGTTTGCATGCGTCAACCTATTTCCGTCATACCAGTCTCTGGCAAAATATCGGTATGTCTAGTCTCTTGACGGATGAGACTTATGGCGTTTTGATGGGCGAGTTAGCCCATACAGACAAGGTCAATCCTATGTGGATGCACGGAAACAATCTCAACAGCTATGTGGCTTGGTTTGTGGGAACAGTTGTCGGAACGGCTCTGGGTGGTCTGCTGCCAAATCCAGAAATCTTTGGCTTGGATTTTGCCCTGGTTGGGATGTTCATTGGAATTTTTGCTTCGCAATTCCAGATTATGCAAAGACGGATTCCTGTCCGCAATCTGCTCATTATCCTAGCAGTTGTTGCGGTGTCCTTCTTTTTACTCTTAACAGTGGTGTCTCAGTCGCTAGCTGTTCTGTTTGCGACCTTGCTAGGTTGTACAATGGGGGTGGTTTTAGATGGTCAGTAAGTATCTTTTATTAGCAGTTATTTTCTCTGGCTTGGTGACTTGGATTCCCCGTATGATTCCCTTCATCTTGGTCAAGTATAAGGGCTTGCCTGCAATCGTTGAGCGTTTTTTGAAATTCTTGCCTGTTTCTATTATCTTTGCCTTGATTCTTTCAAGCGTAGTGACAGGCAAGGTTGGGAGTCTTCCTCAAATCAAATGGCTGGACTTCTTAGCAGTCTTTCCAACGGCTTGGGTAGCCTTTCGCTACCGCAATCTAGTCGGAACAGTTCTCTTTGGAGTGGTCTTAATTGCAGTCTTGCGTTTGATCTTTTAATACTCTTCGAAAATCTCTTCAAACCACGTCAGCGTCGCCTTACCGTATATATGTTACTGACTTCGTCAGTTCTATCTACAACCTCAAAGCAGTGCTTTGAGCAACCTACGGCTAGCTTCCTAGTTTGCTCTTTGATTTTCATTGAGTATAAATCAGCCATAAAGAAAACCTATCACAGAGATAGATATCATATAATGGCGCAAATGGTCTTTTTCTGTTAAGATTATAAGGTATTCTATTTTGGAGGAAATGACATGAAAAAAATCGTTAAATACTCATCTCTTGCTGCCCTAGGGCTTGTTGCTGCAGGTGTACTAGCAGCTTGCTCAGGTGGTGCTAAGAAAGAGGGAGAAGCAGCTAGCAAGAAAGAAATTATCGTTGCAACTAATGCTACACCAAAACCATTCAACTATGAAGAAAATGGCGAATTGACTGGTTACGAAATTGAAGTGGTTCGCGCTATCTTTAAAGACTCTGACAAGTATGATGTCAAGTTTGAGAAGACAGAGTGGTCAGGAGTCTTTGCAGGACTTGATGCTGACCGTTACAATATGGCTGTTAGCAACATCAGCTACACTAAAGAACGTGCTGAAAAATACCTTTATGCAGCTCCAACTGCTAAAAACCCTAACGTTCTTGTAGTGAAAAAAGATGACCCTAGCATCAAATCGCTTGATGATATCGGTGGAAAATCAACAGAAGTTGTTCAAGGGACAACTTCTGCTAAACAGCTAGAAGACTACAACAAACAACATTCAGATAATCCAACTGTCCTAAAGTATACTAAAGCGGACTTCCAACAAATCATGGGACGCTTGAGCGATGGCCAGTTTGACTACAAGATTTTTGATAAAATCGGTGTTGAAACAGTCATCAAGGACCAAGGTTTGGACAACTTGAAAGTGATCGAACTTCCAAGCGACCAACAACCTTATGTTTACCCACTTCTTGCTAAAGGTCAAGATGAGTTGAAAACATTTGTAGACAAACGTATCCAAGAACTCTACAAAGACGGAACTCTTGAAAAATTGTCTAAACAATTCTTCGGAGACACTTACCTACCAGCAGAAGCTGATATTAAATAATTTTTTGAAATCATCCATTCTGAATAAGGTGGATGATTTCTCAGTTTTTAAGGATATAGTTTTAAACTATATATCTGACTATCTAATAACAATTTGTGAAATCAAATAAATTGTGAGATACTAGTACGGTATTATTTTTAAGGAGAAAGAATCATGAAAATCAAAAAATGGCTTGGTGTAGCTGCCCTTGCTACAGTCGCAGGTTTGGCTCTTGCAGCTTGCGGAAACTCAGAAAAGAAAGCAGACAATGCAACAACTATCAAAATCGCAACGGTTAACCGTAGCGGTTCTGAAGAGAAACGTTGGGACAAAATTCAAGAATTGGTTAAAAAAGACGGAATTACCTTGGAATTTACAGAGTTCACAGACTACTCACAACCAAACAAGGCAACTGCTGATGGCGAAGTAGATTTGAACGCTTTCCAACACTACAACTTCTTGAACAACTGGAACAAAGAAAACGGGAAAGACCTTGTAGCGATTGCTGATACTTACATCTCTCCAATCCGCCTTTACTCAGGTTTGAATGGAAGTGACAACAAGTACACTAAAGTAGAAGACATCCCAGCAAACGGAGAAATCGCTGTACCGAACGATGCTACAAACGAAAGCCGTGCGCTTTACTTGCTTCAATCAGCTGGCTTGATTAAATTGGACGTTTCAGGAACTGCTCTTGCAACAGTTGCTAACATCAAAGAAAATCCAAAAAACTTGAAAATCACTGAATTGGACGCTAGCCAAACAGCTCGTTCATTGTCATCAGTTGACGCTGCCGTTGTAAACAATACCTTCGTTACAGAAGCAAAATTGGACTACAAGAAAGCACTTTTCAAAGAACAAGCTGATGAAAATTCAAAACAATGGTACAACATCATCGTTGCGAAAAAAGATTGGGAAACATCACCTAAGGCTGATGCTATCAAGAAAGTGATCGCAGCTTACCACACAGATGACGTGAAAAAAGTTATCGAAGAAACATCAGACGGTTTGGATCAACCAGTTTGGTAATAAGAAACAGGGAGGTGGGAGAGAAAATTCCACCTCTTGCTTTTGTATAGAGCATGGATTGTAAAGAAGACTATAGGTTCATAGAAAGGTAGAGAGAATATGGTTTTTCCTAGCGAACAAGAACAGATTGAAAAATTTGAAAAGGATCATGTGGCCCAGCATTATTTTGAGGTTTTGCGTACCTTGATTTCTAAGAAGTCGGTCTTTGCCCAACAGGTGGGGCTCAAAGAAGTTGCTAACTATCTGGGTGAGATTTTCAAACGTGTTGGGGCTGAAGTGGAGATTGATGAGACTTATACGGCTCCCTTTGTCATGGCGCATTTCAAGAGTTCGCGTCCAGATGCTAAGACTCTGATTTTCTATAACCACTATGACACTGTGCCAGCGGATGGGGATCAGATCTGGACAGAGGATCCCTTTACTCTTTCAGTGCGCAATGGCTTCATGTATGGGCGTGGGGTTGACGATGATAAGGGTCATATCACAGCTCGTTTGAGTGCTTTGAGAAAATACATGCAGCACCATGATGATTTGCCTGTCAATATCAGTTTTATCATGGAGGGAGCGGAGGAATCGGCTTCGACAGACCTAGATAAGTATCTGGAAAAGCACGCTGATAAACTCCGTGGAGCAGATTTGTTAGTTTGGGAACAAGGGACCAAGAATGCCTTGGAGCAGCTAGAAATTTCTGGTGGAAATAAGGGGATTGTGACCTTTGATGCCAAGGTAAAAAGTGCGGATGTCGATATCCACTCTAGTTATGGTGGGGTTGTGGAATCAGCTCCTTGGTATCTCCTCCAAGCCCTACAGTCTCTTCGTGCCGCAGATGGCCATATCTTGGTTGAAGGTTTGTACGAAGAAGTTCAAGAGCCAAATGAACGTGAATTGGCCTTGGTGGATACTTACGCCCAACGAAATCCAGGGGAAATCAGCCAGATTTATGGTTTGGAATTGCCTCTCTTACAAGAGGATCGCGCAGCCTTTCTAAAACGTTTCTTTTTTGAACCTGCTCTCAATATCGAAGGGATTCAGTCAGGTTACCAAGGACAAGGGGTTAAAACGATTTTGCCAGCAGAAGCCAGTGCTAAGCTAGAGGTTCGTTTGGTTCCTGGTCTAGAACCGCATGATGTTCTGGAAAAAATTCGGAAACAGCTAGACAAAAATGGCTTTGATAAGGTAGAATTATACTATACCTTGGGAGAGATGAGTTATCGCAGCGATATGAGCGCACCAGCCATTCTCAATGTAATCGAGTTGGCCAAGAAATTCTATCCACAGGGCGTTTCAGTCTTGCCGACGACAGCGGGGACAGGGCCTATGCATACGGTCTTTGATGCCCTAGAGGTGCCAATGGTGGCCTTCGGTCTAGGAAATGCCAACAGCCGAGACCACGGTGGAGATGAAAATGTGCGAATCGCCGATTACTACACCCATATTGAATTAGTAGAGGAGCTGATTAGAAGCTATGAGTAGAGATATTATCAAGTTAGATCAGATCGATGTGACTTTTCACCAAAAGAAGAGAACCATCACAGCGGTCAAGGATGTGACCATTCACATTCAAGAAGGGGATATCTACGGAATCGTTGGATATTCTGGAGCAGGGAAATCAACCCTTGTACGGGTGATTAATCTCTTGCAAAAACCATCTGCAGGGAAAATTACCATTGACGACGATGTGATTTTTGATGGCAAGGTGACCTTGACGGCTGAGCAGTTGCGTCGTAAACGTCAAGATATCGGAATGATTTTCCAGCATTTTAACCTCATGAGCCAAAAGACAGCAGAGGAGAATGTAGCCTTCGCCCTCAAACACTCTGGACTTAGCAAGGAAGAAAAGAAGGCTAAAGTAGCCAAGTTGTTGGACTTGGTTGGCTTGGCAGACCGTGCTGAAAACTACCCTTCACAACTATCTGGAGGGCAAAAACAGCGTGTGGCCATTGCACGTGCCTTGGCAAATGATCCAAAAATCTTGATTTCAGATGAGTCAACTTCTGCTCTTGATCCGAAGACAACCAAGCAGATTTTGGCCTTGTTGCAAGATTTGAACCAAAAATTAGGCTTGACGGTTGTCTTGATTACGCATGAAATGCAGATTGTCAAAGACATTGCCAACCGTGTGGCAGTTATGCAGGATGGGCATTTGATTGAAGAGGGCAGTGTTCTTGAAATCTTCTCAGACCCTAAACAACCTTTGACCCAGGACTTTATCTCAACAGCCACTGGCATTGATGAAGCCATGGTTAAGATTGAGAAGCAGGAAATCGTGGAACATTTGTCTGAAAACAGTCTCTTGGTGCAACTCAAGTATGCGGGTGCTTCAACAGACGAGCCACTTTTGAATGAATTGTACAAGCATTATCAAGTAACGGCTAATATCCTTTATGGAAATATCGAAATTCTTGATGGCACTCCTGTTGGAGAATTAGTTGTGGTCTTGTCAGGTGAAAAAGCAGCGTTGGCAGGTGCTCAAGAAGCCATTCGTCAAGCAGGCGTACAACTAAAAGTATTGAAGGGAGGACAGTAAGATGGAATCATTGATTCAAACCTATTTGCCAAATGTCTATAAAATGGGTTGGGCTGGTCAGGCAGGCTGGGGAACAGCCATCTATCTAACTCTTTATATGACAGTTCTTTCTTTCATCATCGGAGGGTTCTTGGGGCTAGTGGCAGGTCTTTTCCTTGTTTTGACAGCGCCAGGTGGTGTCTTGGAAAATAAGGTCGTTTTCTGGATTTTAGATAAGATTACCTCTATTTTCCGTGCGGTACCATTTATCATTCTCTTGGCAGTCTTGTCACCCTTCTCTCATCTAATCGTAGGAACAAGCATTGGTCCAAATGCGGCTATCGTACCGCTATCTTTTGCAGTCTTTGCCTTCTTTGCCCGTCAAGTACAGGTTGTCTTGGCTGAGCTAGATGGTGGTGTTATTGAGGCGGCTCAAGCTAGCGGAGCGACATTCTGGGATATCGTAGGTGTTTACCTATCAGAAGGTCTTCCAGATTTGATCCGTGTGACGACTGTGACCTTGATTTCTCTTGTTGGAGAAACAGCTATGGCTGGTGCGGTTGGAGCTGGTGGTATCGGTAACGTAGCCATCGCTTATGGATTTAACCGTTACAATCACGATGTAACCATCTTGGCAACCATCATTATCATTTTGATTATCTTTGCGATCCAATTCTTGGGAGACTTCTTGACCAAGAAATTGAGCCATAAATAAAAAAGAGCCGCCTGGCTCTTTTTTAGTAATCAGATTTTCTGTGCCAATTTTTTACTCAAGGTTTGTCCAATTAAGGCACCCACTAGGGCTCCGATGACAATACTTGCTATAAATAGAAGGATGGTTCCAGGGTTTGGCGCAACCATGATACGGTCGATATATTCTTGGGATTTTCCTCTTGCTAGAAGGGTTGCCATATAGGCTTTGGGCGCAATCCACATGATTAGGATTGGTCCTGATGTGCTAAAGGCAAAAATAAGGAAAGAAAGGAAGTTCTTTGTTTGGTCCTTGTATTTTCCGAGGCTAGCTACTGCATCTGCTAGGAGACCACAGATAATTCCAGGAAGGAAGGCACCGGCACCGTGTTTAGTCCCCAAGAAAAAGAGGGCGATGACAAGGCCGATAGTGGTAATGGCTCCAAAGCGCGGAACTTTTGCGACCAGGATCATATAGACACTACCGCCGACAAGGGCAGTAAAGGCAGGCGCATAAAACATGTTTCCAGTTTGGTCAAAGAAATTGCCCAAAAGGACACCAATCCCCATGCAGAGGAAGTAAAGAACTTCAAAGAGCAGTGTAGTTAAGATAGATTTCTTCATGAATTGTCTCCTGATAATTTTCTCACAATTCTCATTGTACCACGGTTTGATGGGATTGTAAATGGATACTAGAAGTTTTTGAAAACGCTTGAAATATGATATAATACTTACATAGTTATTTTTAGGGGGATATCATGGGTAAATTTTTAGACTTTGTCTTTAATCGTTTTTTTTTAGGGATGATTGCGACAGCCTTCTTTTGGCTATTAACATTGGTAGGAGGGATTATCCTTGGTCTAGCGCCGGCTAGTGCCACCTTGTTGAGCTTGTATGCAGAACATGGTTATAGCTTTCGAGAATACAGTTTGAAGGAGGCTTGGTCTCTTTACAAGCAAAATTTTGTTTCAAGCAACCTGATTTTCTATAGCTTTTTAGGGGTGGATTTGATTTTAGTCTATGGCTTGTATCTCTTGGTACAATTGCCTCATCAGACTTTTGTTCATTTGATTGCGACATTTTTGAATATTCTAGTAGTTGCCCTGCTGTTTTTGGCTTATACAGTATCTTTGAAATTACAAGTTTATTTTGACTTGTCTTATCGAAATAGTCTCAAACTATCCTTAATTGGCATCTTTATGAGCTTAGCGGCTGTGGCCAAGGTTCTCCTTGGGACTGTGCTACTTGTGGCAATTGGTTACTATATGCCTGCCCTACTTTTCTTTGTAGGAATTGGGATGTGGCATTTCTTTATCAGTGATATGTTGGAACCGGTCTATGAAAGTATCCATGAAAAATTGGCGACAAAATAGAATGAAGCAGTTTTGGCTACATACGCTTCTAAGAACCTACAGTTCAGTTATGATGATTATTATTGCGAGTTTTGCAATCTTACTCTCTTACGCTGACTGGGATTCACGGGAAAAGGAAGCTCAAAGAGTAGCCCAGCGTGTAACCACTCGAACAGTCGAAGAGGTGGAATATTATTATCGCGAGTCAGCCCAGCTAGCGCAAGATTTAGTAGCCAATCAAGACCGTATACAAGGGGTTTATAAGTACTTTAGCCTGTCAACTTCTGAATATTTTTATTGGCTGTTGGAGCATCAAGCAGCTTCGTCAACTTCTATTTCTCTGTATGAAAATATCGATGACCTGTATGTTCAGAATGACTATATAACGGGTGTTGCAATCGTCTTGCAGGACTTTAAAGAAGTCTATGTTTCGAGCAGAAATGAGAGAGGTGGTCATTCGGTACTTGCGGAAGGCTTTAAACCAGAGGCCAATAGTTTTGGAGTTTCTATTTTAGATCCAGCGACGGATCAATCTATAGGGGTTGTTTATATTTCCTTGGATCCAGAAATCTTATACCATGCTGTAGACAATACCCGAGGTCATATCCCGATGGCTGTTACTGTGACATCGCCTTTTGATACGGAGATTTTTCATATTGGTGAGAGGGTCAATAGGGAACATGAGAACTGGTTTGTTGGTATGACTTCTCATGGATATCAGGTTCAGGTGGCAGTTCCTAAAAACTTTGTTTTACAAGGAACAGTTTCCAGCTCTGCTTTGATTGTGGGTTTGAGCCTTCTCTTTATTGTCATTCTCTATCTGACTTTGAGGAAGACTTTTGCTAATTATCAAAAGCAGGTAGTGGATTTGGTGGATTCCATCCATGCTATTGCCCAAGGGCAAGAAGGTCTTCGTATTGACACACTGGAAAAGGATCAGGAATTGCTCCTAATCGCGGAGACTACCAATGATATGTTGGATCGATTAGAAAAGAATATCCATGATATTTATCAGTTAGAACTTAGTCAAAAGGATGCCAATATGCGAGCCTTACAGGCTCAAATCAATCCTCATTTTATGTATAATACGCTGGAGTTCTTGCGCATGTATGCAGTTATGCAAAGTCAAGATGAGTTGGCAGATATCATTTATGAATTCAGTAGTCTCTTGCGTAACAATATTTCCGACGAAAGAGAGACCCTTCTCAAACAGGAATTAGAATTTTGCCGTAAATATAGCTATCTATGTATGGTTCGCTATCCCAAGTCCATTGCCTATGGTTTCAAGATAGATCCAGAGTTAGAGAATATGAAGATTCCTAAGTTTACCTTGCAACCGCTGGTAGAAAATTATTTCGCGCATGGTGTTGACCACAGACGGACAGATAATGTGATTAGCATCAAGGCTCTTAAACAGGACGGTTTTGTGGAAATTTTAGTGGTAGATAATGGCCGTGGTATGTCGGCTGAAAAACTGGCAAGTATTCGAGAAAAATTAAGTCAGAGACATTTTGAACACCAAGCCAGTTACAGTGATCAAAAGCAGTCTATCGGGATTGTCAATGTACATGAGCGTTTTGTGCTCTATTTTGGGGATCGATATGCTATTACTATAGATTCTGCAGAGCAAGCAGGTGTTCAGTATCGTATTACAATTCAAGATGAGTAGAAAGGGAGAAAATGTATAAAGTATTATTAGTAGATGATGAGTACATGGTGACAGAAGGTCTGAAACGTTTGATTCCCTTTGATAAGTGGGATATGGAGGTCGTCGCAACAGCCAGTCATGCCGATGAAGCCCTAGAATATGTTCATGAAAATCCTGTCGATGTGGTCATTTCCGATGTCAATATGCCCGACAAAACAGGGCTTGATATGATTCGAGAGATGAAAGAAATCTTACCAGATGCAGCCTATATCCTACTCTCAGGTTATCAGGAGTTTGATTATGTAAAAAGAGCAATGAACCTTAGTGTGGTGGACTATTTGGTCAAGCCTGTTGATAAGGTAGAGTTGGGAAATCTGCTGGAGAAGATTGCAGGTCAGCTCGGCGAGAGAGAAAAGAAAAGTCAGACCCTCAGTCAAGATTTAGACGAGGCTGGATTTGTTAGTTATTTAGGGAATAAGGAGAATTGGTGGATAGGTCTATCCAAGGAAAAACAAGGCTCCTTCACCATTCCCTACTATGTCTTGGGTCAAGACTGGCAGATTTTCATTTCTGATCAACCCCTAGATGGTTTAGTCGTTACTCCCTTTGAAGCTCCTTATCAAGAACACTTTGAACGCTGGAAGCTGAATGCTGAGAAAGCCCTCTTTTACGGCTCTGTAAATCTACAACAGTCTGAGAGTCTCTTTACCTATTACGAACCGATTTATAGGGTTATCATTCAGGGAAATCTCAATCAAATCGTAGAAGAGTTAAATCTCTTGGAGAAGGTAGTTCTTGAAAATACACCCCGTGTTCCAATTACCAAGCAGCTTTTTATCCAGTTTGTCATGGATGTCTTTCATTTGTTTGAACATCTCAAAGCTGATGATATGACGGACATTGTCAAAACGATTCATGCTATTCAATCCTTCGATGAATTGGTTCCTTATATCAAGGAAACTCTGACTCGATTCTTTGGACAATATCGGATGAATGAAAATGTGGTTAGTGTGCTAGAAGTCATTGGGCGTGATTATCAGAAAGAACTTTCCCTCAAGGATATCAGTAAGGATCTCTTTATCAATCCTGTCTATCTGGGACAGTTGATTAAGCGAGAAACCAATTCGACCTTTGCAGAGCTTTTAAACAAACAACGCATCAAGGCTGCCCAACAGCTCTTGCTTTCAACTAGTGACAGCATCGAAGATATTTGTTATGCTGTTGGTTACAGTAATGTTGGATATTTCTATAAAGTGTTCCGAAAATTGTGCGGAAAATCGCCAAAAGCTTACCGAAAACAGGTAGAAACGACACTATAATATTTGTATCCCTTTACAAAAAGTGCTATAATATCAATAATAACATCAGGAGGTTCTATCATGAAAAAGAAACCAATTTATCTATGGGTCTTGCTCATCTTGTCTGCCCTTATTTCAGCTACGTCTCTGTTTGAACTTTTGAAGCCCTTGCCTAGTAAAGAAGTCCTTCGTGCTGCTCAAAAACAAGTTGCAGGGGTCAGTGCTCAGCAGGTAGAAGATAGCATTAATTTTAGCTATAGAGTGGCAGAAGCATCTCATTCTATTTTTAATGTGGCCTTGGTTGTACTATCTGCTATTTTAGTGGTAGTAGCGATTGTATTCCTTGTTCGTAAGAATTTGCAGTATGCAAACTATACTTATGTCGGCTATGTTTTGCTAGCCATTATTGGTTCGATTTATACCTATGTGACTTTACAAGACGCTTTGCAGCTGGTTCAAGATGAAACTATTCGTTTGACAATGGGTATTGGTTCAAAAGCTGTCAGCATTTTCTATATCGTCATCAATGTTCTCTTCCTAGCCCTTGTCTTCTACAAGATATGGCGTCAGCAAAAAGCCTTGGCTGAAGAAGAGGAAACAGAAGAACTTGCCTAAGTATTGACAAAAAAGAACTATCAAGTTACAATCTTGGTAGTTCTTTTTCGATTAAAAATAAAATCATGGAGGTACATATGAAGACAATTTCTTTAGTTTATATTAGTCTGAGTGGCAATACTGAAAGTTTTGTGACGCGCTTGAAAGACTATCTCTTGTCCCAGTACGAGGGAATTGAGGTTCAAAAGATTCATATAAAAGATTTGGTCAAAGAAGGCCAAGATTTCTATGAAATGGACCATCCCTATGTTGCTTTTTTGCCGACTTACCTAGAAGGTGGGAATGGCGTGGATAACGGAGATGTTGAGATATTGACAACGCCAGTGGGAGATTTTATCGCTTATGGTGACAATGCTAGTAAGTGTTTTGGCGTAGTTGGTTCAGGCAATCGTAACTTTAATAACCAATACTGCTTGACAGCTAAGCAATACAGTCAACGTTTTGGTTTCCCTGTCTTGGCTGACTTTGAAATGCGAGGCATGCTGGGAGATATCAAACGTGTCGCAGCGATTATCGCAGATTTGTATGAGTTGGAAAGTTGAGCTTAGGCTTGACTTTTTTATTATTCCAAGTGGTTTTATCAGCACTCTTACTTTTTATGCTTCAAGAGTTGATTGATATGGTCTACTTTTTTTGATGCTCTTTTATAGGAAATAGTCCAAATGATGAGGTAGACAATCGCAAACTCGATAATGAGTTGGAGGTAGAAAATCCAGTGGAAGGGGAACCAACCTGCTAGGGTTGCTAATGGGATAAATCCTACTAGCATAAGGAAGAAATGAGTCAGAGTTGCACGGAGCAAGCTCCAGTCACGGCTGAATAATCGCTTGCCAAAGTTGAAGAGAATACCAATAGCTGCCCAAATAAGTGTGCAGTAGAGCAAGACCAAGGCACCGTGAACCTGATGTTGCACCATCACCTGTCCGATCAGAGACTCGGGACTCAGTGGTGCGTAGGTATTTGGGGAATACATAAGTGAAAAGATGATAGAGAGGATGAGACCGATGAGGACACCAGTAGCTGCGTCGTGGAAGATTTGTTTTTTCATAGTTCTAATTTCTCCTTGATGATTTTTAGATAACGGCGTGAAGAGTAGGTGAAGCTTTCGTTTTTCAAGAAAATTTCTACCAGACCGTTGGGCGTGAGCTTCAGATGAGAGATGGAGTTGATATTGATGATTTCAGATTGGGAAATTTGGATAAAATTGCTTGGCAGAATTTCAAGGACTTGATAGAGCCGTAAATCAATATTGTAGGTCTGGCTAGCCGTTTCTGCTAGAACCTTCCGATTCTCGATATAGAAGCGCTGAACCTTGCCAATCTCAACGAGATAGACCTGATTATTGATTTTCCCTTTGATTTTTTCTGTTCGGTCCAGATTTTCTGCGAACTCGATGACTTTCTGGACTTTATCTGTCGGCTGAGGTGCTTGGACAATCAGCTTTTCCTCCTTGTAAGTTTCACTAATCTGTAGTTCTACTTTCATAAATTTCTCTCCTTGTTTTTCATACAAAGTTAATCTCACTTCTTGTACATCTTTATTAATACTCTTCAAAAATCAAATTCAAACCACGTCAGCGTCGTCTTGCCGTACTAAAGTACTGTCTGCGCCTAGCTTTCTAGTTTGCTCTTTGATTTTTATTGAGTATACCACTATTTTATGCCCCCTGGCAAGGGACTTTGTTTATGTGGAGGGATTCGGCTTCTATATGGCGCCTGCTTTTCTGTCCTTTCTGAAATATGGTATAATAGCACTAATCAATTTCTAGGAAAATAGATACGGAAAGGGGCTGAAAGATGTCTCATATTATTGAATTACCAGAGATTCTAGCAAACCAGATCGCGGCTGGGGAGGTTATCGAGCGTCCAGCTAGCGTTGTTAAGGAGCTAGTGGAAAACGCCATTGATGCTGGCTCTAGTCAGATTACCATTGAGATTGAGGAAGCAGGTCTCAAGAAGATTCAAATCACAGATAATGGCCATGGAATTTCCCACAATGAAGTAGAATTAGCCCTGCGTCGTCATGCGACCAGTAAGATAAAAAATCAAGCAGACCTCTTTCGGATTCGGACGCTTGGTTTTCGTGGTGAAGCTCTGCCTTCTATCGCATCTGTCAGCGTTTTAACTCTTTTGACAGCAGTTGAGGGTGCAAGTCACGGAACCAAGCTAGTCGCGCGTGGGGGAGAAGTTGAAGAAGTCATCCCAGCGACTAGTCCTGTGGGAACCAAGGTTTGTGTGGAGGACCTCTTTTTCAACACGCCTGCCCGCCTCAAGTATATGAAGAGCCAGCAAGCGGAGCTGTCTCATATCATTGATATTGTCAACCGTCTAGGCTTGGCCCATCCTGAGATTTCCTTCAGTTTGGTTAGTGATGGCAAGGAGATGACGCGGACAGCAGGGACTGGACAACTGCGCCAAGCAATCGCAGGGGTTTACGGTTTGGCGAGTGCCAAGAAGATGATTGAAATTGAGAATTCTGACCTAGATTTCGAAATTTCAGGTTTTGTGTCCTTGCCTGAGTTGACTCGAGCTAATCGCAACTATATCAGTCTCTTCATCAATGGCCGTTATATCAAGAACTTCCTGCTCAATCGTGCAATTCTAGACGGCTATGGCAGTAAGCTCATGGTAGGCCGTTTTCCACTGGCTGTCATTCATATCCATATCGACCCTTATCTAGCGGATGTCAATGTGCATCCAACCAAGCAAGAAGTACGGATTTCCAAGGAAAAAGAACTGATGGCATTGGTCTCAGAAGCCATTTCCAAGAGCCTCAAGGAACAAACCTTGATACCTGATGCCTTGGAAAATCTTGCCAAATCGACTGTGCGCAATCGTGAGAAAGTCGAGCAAACTATTCTCCCACTCAAAGAAAATACGCTCTACTATGAGAAAACTGAGCCGTCAAGGCCCAGTCAAGCTGAGGTGGCTGATTATCAGGTAGAATTGACTGATGAAGGACAGGATTTGACCCTGTTTGCCAAAGAAACTTTGGACCAATTGACCAAGCCAGCAAAACTGCATTTTGCAGAGAGAAAGCCTGCTAATTATGACCAATTAGACCATCCAGAGTTAGATTTGGCCAGTTTGGATAAGGCTTATGACAAGCTGGAGCGAGAAGAATCTTCAAGTTTCCCAGAGTTGGAATTTTTCGGGCAAATGCGTGGGACTTATCTCTTTGCTCAAGGGCGAGATGGGCTCTACATCATAGACCAACATGCGGCTCAGGAACGGGTTAAGTACGAGGAGTACCGTGAAAGCATTGGCGATGTTGACCAAAGTCAACAACAACTCCTAGTGCCCTACATCTTTGAATTTCCTGCGGATGATGCTCTTCGTCTCAAGGAAAGAATGGCACATTTGGAGGAAGTGGGCGTCTTTCTAGCAGAGTACGGAGAAAATCAATTCATCTTACGTGAACATCCTATTTGGATGGCAGAAGAAGAGATTGAATCAGGTATCTATGAGATGTGCGACATGCTCCTTTTGACCAAGGAAGTTTCTATCAAGAAATATCGAGCAGAGCTGGCTATCATGATGTCCTGCAAGCGGTCTATCAAGGCCAACCATCGTATTGACGACCATTCGGCCAGACAGTTGCTTTATCAACTTTCTCAATGTGACAATCCCTATAACTGTCCCCACGGACGTCCTGTTTTAGTGCATTTTACCAAGTCAGATATGGAAAAGATGTTCCGACGTATTCAGGAAAATCACACCAGTCTCCGTGAGCTGGGGAAATATTAAACTAAAAGGAAAACTATGTACGAATATTTAAAAGGAATCATTACCAAAATCACTGCTAAATACATTGTTCTTGAAACCAATGGTATAGGTTATATCCTGCATGTAGCTAACCCCTATGCTTACTCGGGACAGATCAATCAAGAGGCTCAAATTTATGTGCATCAGGTCGTGCGTGAGGATGCCCATCTGCTTTATGGATTTCGCTCAGAAGATGAGAAAAAACTCTTTCTTAGTCTAATTTCGGTGTCTGGGATTGGGCCTGTATCAGCTCTTGCTATTATCGCTGCTGATGACAATGCTGGCTTGGTTCAAGCCATTGAAACCAAGAACATTACCTACTTGACTAAGTTCCCTAAAATTGGCAAGAAAACAGCCCAGCAGATGGTGTTGGACTTGGAAGGCAAGGTAGTAGTTGCAGGAGATGACCTTCCTGCTAAGGTGGCAGTACAAGCTAGCGCAGAAAACCAAGAATTGGAAGAAGCCATGGAAGCAATGTTGGCTCTGGGCTACAAGGCAACAGAGCTCAAGAAAATCAAGAAATTCTTTGAAGGAACGACAGATACAGCTGAGAACTATATCAAGTCGGCCCTTAAGATGTTGGTGAAATAGGAGCAGAGCATGACAAAACGTTGTTCGTGGGTCAAGATGACCAATCCTCTCTACATCGCTTATCATGATGAGGAGTGGGGCCAGCCCCTCCATGATGACCAAGCATTGTTTGAATTGTTGTGCATGGAAACCTATCAGGCAGGCCTGTCTTGGGAAACGGTGCTCAACAAACGCCAAGCTTTCCGAGAATCCTTTCATAGCTATCAAATTCACGCAGTCGCAGAGATGACCGACACCGAATTGGAAGCCATGCTGGATAATCCAGCCATCATTCGAAATAGAGCCAAGATTTTTGCTACACGCGCTAACGCCCAATCCTTTCTACGACTACAGGCAGAGTACGGCTCTTTTGATGCCTATCTTTGGTCTTTTGTTGAGGGGAAAACGATCGTTAACGATGTTCCCGATTACCGCCAAGCCCCAGCTAAAACACCTTTGTCTGAAAAATTAGCCAAAGATCTCAAAAAACGAGGCTTCAAGTTCACAGGCCCAGTCGCCGTCTTGTCTTTTCTACAGGCTGCAGGACTAGTTGATGACCACGAGAACGATTGTGAGTGGAAAAGCGGTAATTAGTGAGTATAGGTAATTAGAATATCTAAGAATATATAAAAAGCTGAGAAACTTTTCCCAGCTTTTTATATATACTATTAGATTTGTTAGAGTGAAGTCAAAAAAGTGATTCCACCTAAAATAACACCGGCTGAATTTGGAATGATTAGTATCCAATCCTTCTTAGGTTCTTTTGTCCATCCATAAATAACCCAGATTAAGCAAGATATAGCAGCTGATAAAGGTTGAAATGGTTGAGCTTTATTTCCCTGTAAATTAGCGATAATTTGAGGTATGTAGGCAATAAATACTATAATTCCAATAAAGGCACCAATAGAACCTACGATTCGATTAATTTTTTGTTTTGTCATATACACCTCCTTCAAAAGGATATCATAGAAATTAGCGAAATGCAATAAATTCAGATACAAATTGTAACGAAAACCAATACAAAAGCACAAAAATAGAGAAACTATTTATTTTTTGTTATAGTCAAAGCGAATGACTTGCTCTTTTGCATCTACGTGGGCGTGGACTCCGAAGGGAATAATGGCTCTTGGAGTTGCGTGGCCGACATTGAGATTATAGACAATCGGGATATTGCTGCCAATGATATCCAATAGTGCCTCTTTATAGTCGTCATAGAAAGTTTCATCCATAGGTTTTCCGACCAGGAGTCCACTGATGCCCTCGAATATGCCAGTGTCTTTTAAAGTTCGCAACATCTTTTTGAAGTCTTCTGGCTCAGGCTTTTCTTCGCTTGTTTCTAGCAAGAGGATTTTTCCTTCCCAGTCTGACAAGTCAGGGAAAAGTTTGTATTTTTGACAGAGCTCCGTGCTATCTGCGTATCGAGAGTTGTCAAAGATATCGTAGAGGGATTCGAGGCAACCACCGAGGATTTTTCCCTCGAACTGGGCATTTCCTTGCAACAACTCAAAACCGGTATTTGTATGACTGACACGAGGTGTCCCCAGAGCCTTGGGACTGAAGTCAGTCCTTTCATCATACCAAACGTCACTAGAGCGGATTTCTGAGATTCTTCCCGTCTCAATCAATTCTTTAAAGTAGTGAAGGCTATAGGTTAGCATTTCTTTTTCTAATTCACAAATGTCTGCTAAGAAGGATTGACCATAAAAAGTCTTGATTCCTAGTTTATGCAACATGAGATGGTTCATGGTTGTATCCGAGAAGCCAAGAAAAATTTTTTGTTTGATAACCTTTTGTAGTTGGTCATTTTCAAAAAGATAAGGTAGTAGGCGATAGGTATCATCTCCACCGATGGCACATAGGATCATATCGATGCTATCATCAGAAAAGGCATGAATCAAATCCTCTGCACGAGCTTCAGGATGGTCCTTGATAAAGTCTAATCCTTTTAGCGAATGGGGCAAAAAGATAGGATTGAGTCCCAGGTCCTTGAGACGTTGGACACCCAAGTCCACTTCGTGTTTGACAAAGTTCTCTCCGATAATGCCACTAGATAAACTAACAATACCAATAGTAGAAATCATATTTTATCCTCCTGGAAATAGATTGAGCCTATTTTATCACAAAAGATTAGATAGAGCTATGTGGGATGTCAGAAGAATTCTTTAAAATCAAAAAAGTAAGTGAAAAAGCAACCGCACCTGCAGTTGCTTTTATGATTCTTCTTAATAGCGTGTTGGTCCTGCACTTGCGCTACGGATATTCAAGCGTTTCTTGAGATAGAAGCGAAGAGCTAGGAGGGCTGCTCCGATAATAGCCAGTGGCAATGGAGCAAGTACTGGGTTAAGGCTAGCTGGTAGGAAGCTTGTTGCAAAGAAGACAAGCAGCCAAAGGAACATAGAAGCTAGGATAACCAGTACAGATTTCCAGAAAGGTGGACGTTG
This sequence comes from Streptococcus bouchesdurhonensis, assembly GCF_948472335.1. Next base: position 84,764 of record NZ_CAOKTW010000009.1, read on the forward strand.
ACTTCGGTCCATATCAGGTCCATAGTATTGGTAAACAAAGTAGTACATCAAGTAGAAGGCAAATCCACCAACCAGTCCAACTAATAGGAGAGTGACAAATCCATAGCCGAAAGCTTGATCTGCCGCAAAGAAGGTTGTGAGGGCGCTGACAAGGGCAAAGAGGCTAGTGATGAAAAGAGCTGAGTCCATAATCATGAGTTTCGGATCATCATTTTCTTTTGGATGCTCTTTTTCATATTGCTCCTTAACAGTGAAGCTATGAGCCCAGTGAGTGGGTGCACCATAGAGGGAACGAGCAGTCGTACCCTTGGCTTGCTCTTCAAGGATTTGGGGAATAACTTCCTCAAAAATAGCCTTGATTTCAGCATCTGTTTTTCCATCTTTGATGAATTGTTGGGTAGCGATGTGGACAAACTCTTGGTTTTTCTTAGTTAATTTTTGTAGATCAATCTGAGACATAGGAACTCCTCTTAGAACCATTTTTTATGGATGAGATAGAGAGTGAGTGAGACACTCATAGCAAAGGCGATAAAGACGATTAACCAGAAGGCATTTGGTTCGCCGTTTAGGGGGATTTCATTATCCTTAAAGTTCATCCCGTAGGCAGAAAAGACCATGGTTGGGATGGACATGACGATGGTCACAAGGGCCAAGGTTTTCATGATGTTGTTCTGGTTGTTGGAAATGATAGAGGCGAAGGTCTCTGTCATAGAATGCAAGACGTTTCCATAAATGTCTGCCATCTCGATGGCCTGTTGGGTTTCAATCAGGGTGTCTTCAAGCAGGTCTTCGTCCTCAAGGTATTTCTTGATATTGCTGGTTGAGCTGGTCAATTTCTTAATCACACGCTCATTTGTTTTGAGGGAAGCCTTGAAATAGACGATAGTTTTTTCCAATTCCATGAGCTCAATCAATTCTTCATTACGAGTTGATTGATGCAGTTGACTTTCGATTTGCTCACTCTTACGGTCAATCGAACGAAGGGCCGTTAGGTAAAGTTCTGCATTGCGATAAAGAATCTGGAAGATAAAACGCGAACGCATGAAAGTATAGAAATTACGCAATCGACGGTTGATAAAGACATCGAGGACTGGTAATGGTTCCAAACAAGTAGTGATAATGGTTTCCTCAGTGATGATAATACCAAGCGGGATGGTTACGTAGTAGGTGCGGTTATTTCTTTCTTCTGTGACCGGCACGTCTACAATGATCAGGGTATACTCGTCTTCAATTGTAATACGAGACATTTCTTCCGCATCGAGCGGTGCTCGGAGGTCGGCGATATCAATATCGAAGGCGTTAGCGATTTCGAGTGATTCATTTTGAGTCGGATTGACGAGATTGATCCAAGTACCCGGTTCAAGCGTATCGATCTCTTTAAATTCAGTTGTTGTAGAGAGAAAAACTTGTTTCATATCCCTTATCCTTTCTCATTTTTCAGATTTTTTCACACCGTACTATTATACTACAAAATCGGCCTTTTTCAAAATAAATCTAACAAAAATCCTGTTGCTATTGGATTTTTACTTTGTCTTGAAATGTTGATTTTTGAATTTGCTCCCCTTTTTGCTCCCCCTATAGTGCTTTTAGTGCAGTTTCGTAGAATGATACTGCTTTTTTTGCGTTCTCTTTGGAGAGGTGGCTATATATATCCATGGTCATTGATAAAGTGGAATGACCTAGGCGGTACTGGAGTTCCTTGTATGGTATTCCAGAGTTAAGCAAGAGACTAGCGTGAGTGTGACGGAATCCGTGAAAGCCAATGTTAGGAACGTCAGCACGCTTAAAATGTGTTTGCAATCTTCTTTTAAGTCTTGAACTGCTAGGATAGTCATGAATGAAATCCGAAAATACCACGCTTTCACGTTGCCCTATCTTCCAAGCCTCTTTAGTTTGTCGTAGTTTGTACTGCTTCAGCATGCTAACAGTCGCTTGATCTATATCTATATCCCGATAACTAGCCTTAGATTTTGGGCTATTGATTTCTAGATCCCGATTTAGTGTTTTGGTAATATGCACAACGGCATTATCTAAGTCTATATCAGACCAGCTAAGCGCTAGAGCCTCATTGATACGGCAACCAGTTGCCAGTAGGAACTTATAGAGCGTTACATCATAGTAATAACGATATTTACAACTATCTAAATTATCAAGATAAACAAGAAACTTTTTTAACTCTTGATTATCAAAGTGCTTTAGCTTTTGTCGCTTTGCTTTCTGAGTGTTACGAGGTAAAACCACATCACGCGCAGGATTGGACGGTATTGCTTGCATGGTTACGCCATACTGTAAGATACGTTTGTTTAAAGCGTGTATCATATCATAGTGTAGAAAAGCGCCCTCTTCCCCTCTATTAGCCTTATCAGCAAGTTTATTGATAATTGACTGAATAAGTGGAGTAGTGAGCTTATCGAGCTTATACTCCCCGAAAGTAGGCAATATGTGATTATCTATTAGCGCTCTAACGTTTCCTTGAGTGTTTGGCTTAACTGTATTCTTATAGCTTTCCCACCAGAGAGTTGCCAATTCTTGATAGTTTTTTATGGTAATAGCCTTTTGTCTGGTAGATCCTGCTTTTTGAAAAGCTATTTTTTCTTGATTGGCTTTCTGCTTAACTTCCTTTTGTGTCCGACCTGTTACTTTGGTTTTTACTTTCTTTCCTGTTACCTGGTCAACTCCTAGATAGACATTAGCACGGTAAACTTTACTACCGTCTTTTTTTATAACTTCAGTTATTTTCATGATGATAAACCTTTCTAAAATACATCAGCAGGCAAGCCATTATCAAAAAGGTTTTATATCATGCTAGGGGCTACGAGATCCCCCTTATTTTCGTTTTTAAGTAGTCAGACGGTAAATAATACCAGAGTAGGAAACAAGGCGGATATGGGGCTAATATGGGCTTGTTTATAGTAAACGGGCATGTATTTAAAGTTTTTTATCGTCAGTTAGCTGTTTTAAAGTTTTTTCAAAGTCCGAGTTTATCTTTTGAGTTTTGTTGAATAGTTGGTATTCTGCTTTTGCTTTATCTTTCGCAACCTTGGAAGTGATTTTTCCATGACCTTCTAAAATATCGTATTCTTGGAAAGTCAAAAAGCGGTCAATGCTTTGGGCTAGTTGTTGCATTGTCTGAGCTTTTCGCTGTTCTATCTGTCTTTCCAGGTAATCAAAATAGCTAGATATTCCTCTTTCAAGGGAACGGATCTGTTTTTCTGTTAGGTAATTCTTTGCTATTTGAGTATCTGCTTGCAGTATGCGGCCATTAGGGGAGTTTTTCCATGTTGTAAGTCCCATGTTGTCTTTTGTGTGGTCAGCTTTCGTGTAGATAATTTCCGCAGCAGTTTGGCCAGTGATTGCATAATGAAACTTATTCTGTACATCAGCATAGAATTGCTTAGTCAACGTACTTTGTGGGTCATAGTCGATAGAGATTTCAGCAAAAATATCTGTAATCTGTAACCATATACGGCGTTCACTAGCCCGGATAGAGCGCACGCGCTCCAACAGCTCACGGAAATAGTCTTTTTCCAGCAAGTTTTCGCCTTGTTTCAGACGGTTGTCATCCATGGCGAACCCTTTTATCATGTACTCACGAAGTACCGAAGTAGCCCACTGTCTAAATCTCGTAGCTTTTTGGGAATTGACACGGTAACCAACTGAAATGATGGCATCAAGGTTGTAGTAGCTGACATCCTTAGTTTGGGTTTTATCAGCAATTGCACCGTGTTTTGTGGTTATTTCCATTTTGGAAACAACCACCTTTTCTTCTAATTCTCCCTCTTCAAAGATATTTTTTAAGTGCTTACTAATTGCAGGAACACCGACATCGAAAAGTCTAGCCATTTCTTTCTGACTAGCCCAAATCGTTTCGCCTTTGATGATGACACTAGCTGTCTCGCTATCGTTGTCAGCGGTATAGATTAAAAATTGTAATTCGTTCATGAGATCCTTTCTAAAACATTGTAAGTGGTTGACATTTGTTGACATCAAAAAAATTAGTAGATATGGGGCTTATATAGGCTTGAAGTTTGAGCGAACCACGAGAATCCACGCGCTTCAGGATTGTTGAGCATTGTGGCGCGTGGGTATGGTGTAAGTCGCTTTTTAAATGCAAGAGTGGTATAATGATGTTGTAATCATCTTATCGGGAGCGTCCTCTATAGTGTGTAGAGAGTTAACACCAGCTCCATCTGGTTCAATTAGGTTGATTATATTAGATTGGTTAAAGGTAAGGGTATTGACTTACCTTTTTTTTGTTGCTATTGTTCAATTCTCTTGGCTTTGCTTGAATTTTTCTAACTCTTTTAGATAGTCTTCTGCCCAAATCCCCGTTTTTTGATATCGGTCAATTCTGTCTATATATCTTCGATTAAAGTTAGCTTCAATTTCCAAATCCATGATCATATCCATATTATTCTCTGTATAGTCAAGACTAGAAATATATTCTTCTAAGAAATTGGCCTGTGATTCGTAGAATTTTTTCATACCGTTTAAATCCTTAACAGGAATAGGATTTCGGAGATTATAGTTATATAGATTTATAATATCATTCAAGTCTAATCGGATAAAAAATGCACTATCGATAGCTTGTTTGGTATTTTCAAAAGCTTCTTCATCGAGCTCTTCTCTAGTTTTTTCCATGTAATCTAGGATATAGTCCCAGTTATATCGACTTCTAGCAGAACTGCCATATAATAGTTGCTCAACGCTAAGATTTCCTAGTTTTGCTATTTTTAACAAATTTTCTTTGTTAGGCAAATTACGCCCCTTTTCCCAATTATTAACAGTCCCCTTACTGGTATTAAATGCTTTACCAAATTCCTCCATAGTTGCACCTTGATCAAGCCTAATACTTTTAATTCGGTTTCCTACTTCAATATTATTCACTTCCATTTTTTTACCTCGTATTTAAATTATAACTATTTTTTGTTTTTAAGTAAAGAAAAGTATTGACTTTTTAAAAAATATTGGTTACAATTAAGGTATGCAAAAGTAAAGGAGGTGATGAGATTGCCAAAATATAAAATTAAAGGCTACAGAAATATGTTGGGGCTAACCCAAGCAGAGCTAGGAAAAAAATTAGGTATGACAAAGCAAACATACTACAACAAAGAAACAGGGCGTTGCTCATTTACGGATACTGAGAAAATAGCTTTCAAAAAATTGCTATTACCAATGTTTCCAGATATCACTATTGAAGATATATTTTTTTAAACAAAAAGTATGCAAAAGTAAAGATTGGAGTAAGCCAATGGAATTAGTCTATATGGACGGTAAAAAAGAGCCGTATACTACGAGTGAGATCATCGCTGAATGTGCTGGAGTCACTCATCACACAATACAAGAACTTTTAAGGAAGCATAAAGCTGATTTTGAAAGCTACGGAATTATCGCATTTGAAATGCGTAAATTAGACGGGCGAGGGAGACCGATGAAAATCTATCGCTTGAATGAGCAACAAGCGACCTTGCTGATTACTTATCTAAAGAATACCGAACCTGTAAGGCGTTTTAAGATGAACCTGGTCAAAGCATTCTTTGAAATGCGTGAGGAACTTTCTAAGTTTCGTATGCAGAGAGCGCTAGAAAAGCCAAAAAGAAAAACCTTGCATGACAGTATTGAGACATGGCCTAATGCACCAAAGCATGCACATAGCACCATGAACAACCTGCTACTGAAGGCAGTAACCGACAGGAACGCTAAGCAGTTAAGGGAAGAACGTGGGGGCTACAATGGCATTGATAGCTTGACAAGTGACGAGCTGGAGCAATACCAGGCATTTGAGGACATGGTAATAGCTATGATTGGCTTGAATATGAGTTACCAAGAAATCAAGGCTATGGCATTCAGAAATAAAAATACACGCCAAAGAAGCGCGTGATTGCAACAAAAAAGGCTTACCGAGACCAATCAGCAAAGCCTTTCACACTAACACTAAAACGAATTTAACAAAAAGCAGGCAAGCCATTATCAAAAAGGTTTTAGTAAAGATTTATACCTAGATTATAGCATATTTAGGGCAATTTGACCATACGGAGAGCGCCAACTCTTTAAACTGGTACTTTCTCACGCTTTCAATTTGGCGACTCTGAGCGTGAAGATATCGTCTATAAGAAACAACTCAAAAAGCCCCACGCTCAGAAGTTTGGCGACCGAGAGCGTGAGGCTGTAGGCAAGAAAAAAGTATTAAAAAGCCATCGTGGCAAGTATAAAAAGATAGAAAAAGAGGTAAAAAACATGACAACAAAAAAAGCAACATCAAGCCAACAAGTTCTATTATCGGCTAAGAAACTAGCAGAATTAGGGAACGAATTAACCGACATCATGAATGTTTTAGAAATGAATAACCTAGCTCTTGAAGGGCTTGAGTTTGCACTACAGAAAGATACAACCATGTTCTTATGGCTTGCTAAAAAATACACTGATACAGCATACGCCCAGAATGAAAAGCTATACGATCGTCTAAATGAAATAGCCTTTTTGCTTTTGAACAATGACGACGCTAAAGAGCTGGAGGCATACCATGACTAAAGATATTAAAGAAATGGCACAAGCCGAAGACGACTTGCTGAATATGGAACAACCTAAACAAGCGGAATTTATCAAGAACTATAAGGCGAGGGCATAACATGAACGAACTAGATTTAACCAACATACAGGCGATTTTTGTTACCGTGGTATCGATTGGCATATTGCTTTATCTAAACCACCGAGACCGCAAAAAAAGCGCCCAATTTGAGCGAGAAAACCAACAGACGATAGAAACACCTAGCGAGGATTTAAGCCCTGATTATGGGCGTTATATCCAGCTTGCAGGGGTAAGAGTTTACGGAGGAACTGAATGAGTCTATCAGAGAATGACAAACGAGTATTAAGACTAATCAAGGTAGGGGCTGAGAACTCCATAACAGGGGCAGAAATCAGCCTTATAACTAAGCTAACAGAAAGAACAGTACGTGACATCATCAAGCGCCTAGTAGTCAAGCATAACATCCCTATTGTGGGGGTTAGATGTGGTATTTTTAGTGGGTACTTTATCCCAGCGAATAAAGGCGAACTACTAGATGGCGCTAAGGCATTTTACAACCAAGTACAGGAGGAGAGCAAGAGACTAGCAGTGTTGATGAACAGCGACCTAGAAAGCTACAAAGAAACCTTGAAGGAGGTGGGTGGATATGTTTAGCCTAAGCCGAGAAAGTGAGCAAGACTTAGCGCATGGCATTCTGGAGGTAGTGGAAAGATACCTTGAAGCGCGTGACAGACTCAAACCACGACTGACAGGCTTAATATCAGCTCAGGAAGTCATGGACGAGTTAGATATAAAATATTTGACGCTCCAAAAGTGGGAAAAAGCAGGGCTAAGACGATACCAGCCCCCACTAGAAGATACTAGGAAAATCTATTATAGAATTTCTGACTTGATGAAGTTTATGGGGGTGGATGAATGAGGGTGCTGGAGTTAATTCTATCCGCTGACAAATTGCCTTTGTTTGGCTTTCTCAAGTCAAATCCTACTCAAGTATGGAAGAATGGGGAACATTACAAATTTATCTACTTTGAGCCAATAGGCGAGGGCTTGACGGCTTTCCACTACAAAGGTTTGTATGTGGCAGTTAAAGACGAAAACGAGGAAGCAGAGGGCTGGGAACTGACCAGAGATTTAGAGATAGGTTTGGCCAGTCCTGACTTGCTGATGATTCTGAAAGATTTAGAGGTAAACAAATTGACCGAGCAACGGCAGGGGCTTGGCATGGAGTTGAAAGGCTGGATTTTCGACCTGATTTGTAACGGCATTTATACCAGGTACGAGACTTCTCTATTTGTCCGCTTGCTATTTGTGAATGGCTACAGTTTTAGTCAGCTGGTGGACTTGTTTTCTACAATCGTCAAGCGTAAAGACCTAGCAAGCTATTTCCTAGAAGTAGCGACAAAATTCTATAAGGAGGTGGCTTTTGAATAGTGACGACATTGTAAATAAAATCATTGAAGAGAATCAGCAACGTGAACCCATTAAGGTAATAGAAGAATCAGAAAGCTATCTGACAACCTTTAAAGGGGTACAAGGCTTTTTATTCAACGTATGTAAGAATCTTGGGGAAGATAGACCATCTAAATCTTTGGAGGTTGCTGACTTTCTTAGAAAGTATATCCGATTTGTGAGAATCAGACCAGAAGTGCAGGGACAGAAAGCGCCCTTGTATTTCTATCATCCTGATAAGGGGATTTGGTTAGAAGATAACGAGTTACTTCAAGATTTAATCTCAACCATTCAACCTGATACGACAGAAAAACAAGCCTTTGATACGATTTACAAAATCGCTAGACGTAGCCCGTTGAAGTCTATCCAAAATGATTATACGGTTATCGGAAACCAGCTATATAACGCTAGTAAGGAAACGTTTGAACCTTTAACACCTAGCATTATTGTAACTAGAAAAATCCGTACAAGGTACGACCCAGAAGCCTATGAGCCTACTATACACGGTTGGAAGCCCAGCAAGTGGCTTGCTGAATTATTTGACAATGATCAAGAATTATATAACCTAGCTATCCAGATTATTAAAGCAAGTATCACAGGTAGAACCCTAAAAAATATCTTTTGGCTTTATGGCGAGGGTGGGACTGGTAAAGGAACTTTTCAGCAGTTACTTATTAATCTAGTAGGCATGGAGAACGTTGCAAGTCTCAAGATGACTGAGTTCGATAAAAGCCGTTTTTCTACCTCCATTCTGTTAGGTAAGAGTCTGGTTATTGGGGACGACGTACAAAAGGATGCAGTTATTAAAGATACGTCAAATATGTTTAGCCTTGCGACTGGGGACATTATGACTATAGAGGACAAAGGGAAGCGCCCCTATAGTTTACGCTTGAATATGACTATTATCCAGTCATCCAACGGCTTACCAAGAATGAACGGGGACAGGTCAGCGATTGACAGGCGGTTTAAGATTCTACCATTTACCAAGGTCTTTAAAGGGAAACCAAACAAGGCAATTAAAGACGACTACATCAACAGGAAAGAAGTATTAGAGTATCTCACACGCCTAGCCCTTGAAACACCGACAAAGGACATCACACCAGAGAAATCAAAGGAGATTTTGCAAGAATACCATGAGGATAACAACCCAGTTATCGCTTTTGTATCTTCATTCTTTACTGATGAACTATCAAGTGAGTTTTTGCCTAATAGTTTTGTTTTCCATAACTGGAAAGGATTTACGGAATATTATGGGGTGAAACTACACAAGACAGAAATGGGGTTGCATCGAGAGATAAAAAGTAATCTACCAAGTTGGATAACCACAGGCCAGAAAGTAATACCATCAGGGAGACAACTTCATTCTGGTTTCTATCCGCATGAAGATACAGCGCCTTACGCACATCCATATTTTAACGGTAGGGAAAAGCCAGAGCAACGGAGAAAAGCTAGAAATGAACGGGGATACTTTAATGGTAAAGCAAAAAAGAAGCAATAACTTTATACACTTTATACACTTGATAAAAAAGTGTTATACTTGCAACCCTTAGAGCGCCAAGGACTTTATACACTTATACACTTTATACGGCAGGTTTTTTCTTTTACAGTATTAAGCACTATAATTCCTGTAAATTATATAAACTAGTGTATAAAGTGTATAAAGCGTATAAAACAGGGCTTAAACCCTTGATATGACAGGCTTTTAATTTTATACACTTCAAAAATAAAGTGTATAAAACTTTTTCTAAGTGTATAAAAAACATAGATAAAAATGGCAAAAACAAGGTATTTTACATAATTTACCTTAAAACAGAAAGAGGAAAAACAACATGACACTAAAAACATTTTCAGACAAAGCCAAAACATTTACTTTCACTTACGAATTTAAAGACCTAGATACTGCTATGGTAGCAGGTCACGCGCTACTGGGATATATGACTGGAACTTATGAAGTACCATCTATTTCAATAACTCACAAGGATAAAGGGACGCTTGTAGCTGAGTATGTGGAGGATAACAAACTGAACAAGACCTTCAAGCGTATTTGTGACAGTTTTAAAGACTACTACAACCAACCAGTGGACGATGAAGCATTTGAAGAACGTTATAAACGGGAGCGCGTGCTCCAACTCAAGGAGTCAGAGGACTTTGAGAGCTTGCTGAATAAGGTCACAGATTACGAGCTGGAACTATTAGACTATGCTGATCGCTTGCTTTCTGATAAGCCTATCCCTATGGATTCTATGACTGCTTTTGGTACGTTGAAAATGTTGGGTAATGAAAGCATTAACCTACTCCAAAAGTTGGACGTAGAGGGCGAATATAAAGGACTTGCTGATTATTCTGGTCAGTAAACACAGGGGAGCAATCCCCTTTTTGTTAACAAGTCAATAGTTTTGGGTTTTTCCATATAGGGGGAGATAGTGAAGTAGTTGCAATTTACCAAACGAACACCGTAGAAGGGGGAAATATGGAACGCGATAGCCGAGGGAGATTTTTGCCGGGCAATCAAGTAGCAAAAGGCAACAAGGGCAATAGAAAGCCCAAATATGGCAATAGCAACGCTTTGAAGCATGGACTACGCAGAGGATATACCGGATTGTTACCAAGCCTAAAAGGTGGGGTGTCTATATATAAAAATGGTGCATACCTTGGAACGCTACCAGACAAGTATTTCCACCATTCTGAAGATGGGGCGCTTTGGGTAGATTACAACGCTTGTCAGTATTTAATTTCAGTTTGTGGCTTGCCTAAAAGTATGTTTAGCGAACCCGAGGAATGGTAAAGGTGCAGATATTTGAACTCCGAGCGAACGCCGAGAAAATGCAAAAAAAGCCAGCACAGGGCTGACTCCTTTGTGATATATCCGATAAAAATATTATATCATAGAGGAGGCCGAGGTATGACACCAGAGCAGGTAAAAGAAAAACTAGAGGGCGTTAAGTGGATAAGCAAGGAAATCAAAGGCTTATATTTGGAATTGGAGGCCCTGGAAGGTGGTATTATCAAAAAGCCAATACTAAGCCATAGCAGGGTACAGGCAAGCAGAGAGAACAAGACAGAGAACAATCTTATAAGTGTTCTAAAACTAAAAGAGGATACGCTTCAGAGGATTGAGCGACTTACTGAAGAGAGAATGGAAATATCTAGGCTGATTGATAAGTTGGTCAATCCGCTTGAGCGTTCTGTTCTAAGACTTTTTTATTTGAATAATCTAGACGCTTGGCAGGTTGCTGAGGAAATAGATAAATCAAAGACTACAGTATATCGAGTAAAGCAGGAAGCTATAGAACACTTGAGCAAGGTGGAAGGAGCGAACTAATGGAGCTGGATAACTTTAAAACGATGATGAACGTTAGAAAGCGGATGACTTACTTTCTACGTTTCCAGAGAATGGCAGGAAGTGAAAACCAAGTTAGTATCGATGAAGAAGCCTGGAAACTTGTCTTACCTGATCAGTGGAATTTGAGTGGTGAACATGAAAAAGCAATCCGTGAGGGATTGGAAATATTCGCCCAAGACATCAACAGTATAGAGAACAAACGAGCCAGAAAATACTTTATTATCCATTATTACTACATGAGGAAGAAAACAATGAGTGAATGCGTAGAGATGGCAGGTACTAGCTCCACTAGCTACCACCGATACAAACAGATAGCCGTCTTAAACTTTGCGAGAATCCACCAGAACGGAGAGCTAGAGGCATATAAGTAGGCGTCGGTGGTGTTTTGTTGAGAAATGTTGAGATTTAAGTGAGGGGGGATGACATGATTGAAGATTTTTTGATTGATTTGGAGAATATCCAATTAGAAGATATGGAGATAGATTTAAACATGGATATAGACATCGATTTAAATATAGATTTTGACCTTGATGGTTTAGATTTAACCTTACTACAAGAATTAGAAGCATAAATGTTGGCAATTGTAGGCGTAGGCTTCATATTCGCCCCCTATTTTGCTTTGTTTCGTACTGGACAACTAAAACACCACGGACAAACTACAAGCCCTTAGAAACGAATCTGGGGGCTTTTGTGAGGTCATAATCTTATAAACCACGCGCTTCATGGTATAATATACCTATCAGCAACCAGCAATAAAAAAAGCACGTTTGACCGTGCTAGTTTCTTGCCTGCTGAACTCGTCAAATCTTAGCCCTTTTGTGGGGCTTTTTTGCTCCCCTTTTTGCGTACTTTGGGGGAGCAAGTAGTGAAAAGTAATATTAGTGATTTTTGTTAAAAAGCGCGTGATATACGGGTTAGGAAGCCCCAAAGAAACATAAAATAAGCAGTTCTTGATTATACTACAAATTCATCCTTTTGGGTAATAGAATCTCACTTTTTTTGGTATAATGGTAAGCAATAATGGACTAGAAAGAACAAAGATGCAAGATAAAATTGTCATTCATGGGGCGCGTGCCCATAATTTAAAAAATATTGATGTGGAGATTCCACGAGACAAGTTGGTTGTCGTGACCGGCTTGTCAGGTTCAGGGAAATCCAGTCTGGCCTTTGACACCCTCTATGCGGAGGGACAACGTCGTTATGTGGAGAGTTTGTCAGCCTACGCTCGTCAATTCTTGGGGAATATGGAGAAGCCAGATGTAGATGCCATTGATGGTCTCAGCCCAGCTATTTCCATTGACCAGAAAACGACTAGTAAAAATCCTCGCTCGACAGTGGGAACCACGACTGAAATCAATGATTATCTGCGTCTCCTCTACGCACGTGTGGGGACGCCTTACTGTATCAACGGGCATGGAGCTATCAAGGCTTCTTCTGTGGAGCAAATTGTGGATAAGGTTTTGGAGTTACCTGAACGCCAACGCCTGCAAATCTTAGCCCCAGTTATCCGTAAGAAAAAAGGACAGCACAAGAGCGTCATTGAAAAGGTTCAGAAGGATGGTTATGTCCGTGTCCGTGTGGATGGGGAAGTCTATGATGTGACCGAAGTGCCAGAGTTGTCTAAGAGCAAGCAACACAATATTGATGTCGTGGTTGACCGTATTGTTATCAAGGAGGGCATCCGTAGTCGTCTCTTTGATTCTATTGAGGCTGCCCTTCGTATTGCAGAAGGTTATGTGATTATTGATACCATGGACGACTCTGAGTTGTTGTTCTCTGAGCATTATGCCTGTCCAGTTTGTGGTTTTACCGTGCCAGAGTTAGAGCCGCGTCTCTTCTCCTTCAATGCTCCTTTTGGTTCTTGTAGTGAGTGTGATGGCTTGGGCATCAAGCTGGAGGTGGATACTGATTTGGTAGTACCAGATGCCAGCAAAACCTTACGTGAGGGAGCCTTGGCTCCTTGGAATCCCATCTCATCCAACTACTATCCAAACATGCTAGAGCAGGCTATGACAGCTTTTGGAGTGGATATGGATAAGCCTTTTGAGGACTTGTCAGAAGAAGATAAGAACTTGATTCTCTACGGCTCAGATGGTAAGGAATTCCATTTCCACTATGAGAATGAATTTGGTGGCGTGCGCGATATCGATATTCCTTTTGAGGGAGTTGTTAATAATATCAAACGTCGCTACCATGAAACTAATAGTGACTACACTCGCACCCAGATGCGCCTTTACATGAATGAGCTGACCTGCGGAACCTGTCATGGTTACCGTCTCAATGACCAGGCCTTGTCTGTCCGTGTTGGTGGTGACCAAGGGCCGCATATCGGAGAAATTTCAGACCTGTCTATCGCAGACCACTTGGAGTTGGTGAGCCAGTTAACCTTGTCTGAAAATGAAGCCATCATTGCTCGTCCCATTCTCAAGGAAATCAAGGACCGTTTGACCTTCCTTAATAACGTGGGTCTTAACTATCTGACTCTGTCTCGTTCAGCAGGAACCCTTTCAGGTGGGGAAAGTCAGCGTATTCGTTTGGCAACACAAATTGGTTCCAACCTATCAGGCGTCCTCTATATCCTAGATGAGCCATCGATTGGGCTCCACCAGAGGGATAATGATCGCCTGATTGCCAGTCTCAAAAAGATGCGTGATTTGGGTAATACTCTCATAGTAGTGGAACATGATGAAGATACCATGCGCGAGGCGGATTATCTGATTGACGTTGGTCCCGGTGCCGGTGTTTTTGGTGGGGAGATTGTCGCTGCAGGTACGCCTAAACAGGTAGCTCGTAATAGTAAGTCTATCACAGGTCAGTACTTGTCAGGCAAACGTGCCATTCCAGTACCAGAAGAACGCCGTGTTGGTAATGGTCGTTTTATCGAGGTGACGGGAGCGCGTGAGAACAACCTGCAAAATGTCACAGCTCGCTTCCCACTAGGAAAATTCATCGCAGTGACAGGGGTGTCGGGCTCAGGGAAATCGACCCTAATCAATAGCATTCTCAAAAAAGCTATTGCCCAGAAGCTCAACCGCAATTCAGACAAACCTGGTAAGTTTAAAACGATTACAGGGATTGAGCATGTAGACCGCTTGATTGATATTGATCAGAGCCCTATCGGACGAACGCCGAGGTCCAACCCAGCTACCTATACAGGAGTTTTTGACGATATACGTGACCTCTTTGCTCAGACAAATGAAGCTAAGATTCGTGGCTACAAGAAGGGTCGTTTCAGTTTCAACGTCAAGGGTGGTCGCTGTGAAGCCTGCTCAGGTGACGGGATTATCAAGATTGAGATGCACTTCTTGCCAGATGTTTATGTGGCTTGTGAAGTCTGCCACGGAACCCGCTACAACAGTGAAACCTTAGAAGTTCACTACAAGGAAAAGAATATCTCGCAGGTCTTGGATATGACCATCAACGATGCAGTGGAATTCTTCCAACACATTCCCAAGATTCAACGCAAACTTCAGACCATCAAGGATGTGGGACTGGGATATGTAACGCTAGGGCAACCAGCTACCACCCTTTCTGGGGGAGAAGCCCAGCGTATGAAGCTGGCTAGTGAACTCCACAAACGATCGACAGGAAAATCTTTCTACATTCTGGATGAGCCGACGACAGGTCTTCATACCGAGGATATCGCTCGCTTGCTCAAGGTTTTAGCTCGCTTTGTAGACGATGGCAATACAGTCCTTGTTATCGAGCACAATCTAGATGTTATTAAGACGGCAGACCATATTATTGACTTGGGACCTGAGGGCGGTGTCGGTGGTGGAACCATCATCGCAACAGGAACTCCAGAAGAAGTAGCTGCTAACGAAGCCAGCTACACAGGACATTATTTGAAAGGAAAATTACATCATGAATAAACGCGTACAAGCATTTCTAGATAAAATGCAAGAAAAAGAACTAGATGGTATCATCATTAATAACCTTAAAAACGTCTATTATTTGACTGGTTTTTGGGGCTCAAACGGAACAGTCTTTATCAGCCGTGACCGTCAGGTCTTGGTGACAGACTCTCGCTATATCATTGCAGCCAAGCAAGAAACCAGTGGCTTTGAGATTGTAGCTGACCGCGATGAATTAGCTATCATTGCAGGAATTGTTAAGGACATGGGTTTGTCTCGAATTGGTTTTGAAGATGAGATTTCAGTGTCTTATTATCATCGTATGCAGGCTACCTTTGAAGGAATTGACTTGCTTCCACAGACTCAGTTTGTTGAAGGTCTTCGAATGATTAAGGATGAAGCGGAGATTGCAGCTATTCGCAAGGCTTGTTCTATCTCAGACCAAGCTTTCCGCGACGCGCTTGACTTTATTAAGCCAGGAAAGACTGAGATTGAGATTGCCAACTTCCTTGACTTCCGCATGCGTGAGTTGGGAGCATCTGGCTTGTCTTTTGACACTATCTTAGCTAGCGGAATCAACTCTTCCAAACCCCATGCCCATCCCATGCACAAACCAGTGGAGCTGGGAGAAGCTATTACAATGGACTTCGGATGCCTCTACGACCACTATGTCAGCGATATGACACGGACTATCTATCTGGGGCATGTTAGCGACGAGCAGGCAGAGATTTACAATACAGTTCTCAAAGCAAACCAAGCCTTGATTGATCAGGCTAAGGCTGGCTTAGGTTTCCGTGACTTTGACAAGATCCCTCGTGATATTATCATCGAGGCAGGCTATGGCGACTACTTTACTCACGGTATCGGACACGGTATTGGACTGGATATCCATGAGGAACCATACTTTAGCCAGACTTCTACAGAAACTATTAAGGCAGGTATGGCCTTGACCGATGAACCGGGTATCTATATTGAAGGTAAATACGGGGTTCGTATCGAGGATGATATCCTGATTACAGAGACCGGTTGTGAATTATTGACCCTAGCTCCAAAAGAGTTGATAGTTATCTAAGAGTTAAACAACTTAAATGATTGACTTTTAAATTTTAAAGGTTTATACTGAAAGACGAAAACGGTAGGTGAGGCTACCATAGGGATACGGATGACTACCGCAAAGCAGTGGAGACACTACTCGTTGGTCAACAGTCCTGGTCGCGAAGGCCAAGACTAAGCTCATTACATTGCCCTATGGAGTTAAAGCTTGAACGAAAAACAGATAGTTAGTTTTTTAATCCTGCCATTTTATGGTGGGATTTTCTACTGTTTAAATCAAAGAAAGGAGATAGACGATGCAAATTGACGACCATCCGGAACCGCACATACACAGCCAATCGCTGATTTGTGTCGTTCTGCCCTTATAAAGTGATTGGTCTCTGTGTATGAAACACATCATTCATACAGATAGGAGAAACCAATGAAAACTACAAAAGAAAGATTAGCAATAGCTATTCATACATCTTTAAACGAAACTCTATCTTTTTATAAGACAAGTCTAACAGGATTGACTGAGGAGCAGGTGGAGAAAAATCGTGACCTATATGGCGAAAATACCATCACAAAGGGTCAAGAAGACAGTATCCTCAAAAAGATTTACGAATCCATTATCAATCCTTTTACGATCATCTTACTGGTCATCGCCGTGATTTCCTTGGTGACCAATGTCTGGTTGGCAAAACCAGGTCAAGAGGATCCGACGACTTCTATTATCATCGTTGTCCTAGTCCTCATTTCTGGTGGCATACGCTTTGTCCAAGAACTCCGTAGTGATAAGGCTGCGACCAATCTATCAAAAATGATTGTCAACACAGCGACTGTCATTCGTCAAGGAGAAATCCAAGAAGTACCTATCGATGATTTGGTAGTGGGTGACGTGGTTAAATTAAGCGCTGGAGACATGATTCCAGCAGATCTTCTTTTATTTGAGTCGCGCGATTTCTTTGTCCAACAGTCGGGCTTGACAGGCGAAAGTGATTCTGTTGAAAAATTGGCCTTGACCAAGGCAACAGTTCAACAATCTGATAGTCTGCTAGAAGCAGAAGCGCTCGCCTTTATGGGAACCAATGTCTTATCTGGTAGTGCCAAGGCCGTGGTTTTAGCAGTTGGTGATGATACCATGATGGGGGCCATTGAGCAGACTTTGAACACCTATGATGAGCCTACTTCGTTTGAAAGGGAGATGAATAGTATTTCGTGGCTCTTGATTCGTTTGATGCTGGTCATGGTGCCCATCGTTTTCTTGTCCAATGGTTTAACAGATGGTGACTGGCTGGAAGCTGGCGTATTTGCTTTGAGTGTTGGTGTTGGATTGACACCTGAGATGCTTCCTATGATTATCACGGCCAGTCTAGCAAAAGGCTCCATCATTATGGCCAAGGAAAAAGTGGTTATCAAGAAACTCAATGCCATACAGGACTTAGGGGCGATTGATATTTTGTGTACAGATAAGACAGGAACTCTAACCCAAGACGAAATTGTCCTTGAATATCCCTTGGACATCCACGGACGCTTGGATTTGACCGTCTTGAGACGAGCTTATCTCAATTCTTATTTTCAAACGGGCTTGAAAAATTTGATGGACAGAGCCATCATCAAACGGACTGAAAAGGAAGCCAAAGAACACGCCCTCTTACAAAATCTGGCTCAAACTTTTCAAAAAATAGATGAGCTTCCCTTTGATTTTGAACGTAGACGGATGAGTGTTATCGTTAAGGATGAACACGAAGTTGTTAGTTTGGTAACCAAGGGTGCCCTAGAGGAAATGTTGACGATTTCCAGTTATGCGGAATACCAAGGAGTGATTACTCCCTTGACAGATGTTATTAGAGAAGAAATTTTAGCAGAAGTCAGACAACTAAATCAACAAGGTTTGCGTGTCTTGGGAGTGGCCTATAAGTCAGGTTTGAGGGAAGGCCATGCCTATACAGTTGATGATGAAGGGGATATGATTCTAACTGGTTATTTAGCCTTCCTAGATCCTCCTAAACCATCTGCAGCACCAGCAATTAAGGCTCTGTTAGAACATGGAGTTCAAACAAAAATTTTGACGGGAGACAACGAAAAAGTTACTCAAGCAGTCTGTGAAAAGGTTGGTTTGGATATCAATCAGATACTGTTAGGATCTGAAATTGATCAGATGAGTGATCAAGAATTGGCCCAAGCAGTAGAGGAGGTAACAGTATTTGCCAAACTTTCTCCTGACCAAAAAGCGAGGATTATTTTGCAATTTAAGGCCAATGGTCATGCTGTAGGCTATATGGGAGATGGGATCAATGATGCTCCTTCTATGAAAGTTGCAGATGTGGGGATTTCTGTTGATACAGCAGTAGATATTGCCAAAGAAACGGCTGATGTTATCCTACTTGATAAGGATCTCATGGTGCTTGAAAAAGGACTTGTTGAAGGTCGTAAGGTCTATGCCAATATGACTAAATATATCAAAATGACAGTGAGTTCTAATTTTGGAAATATCTTATCCCTATTGGTCTCTGGAATCTTTTTGCCATTTTTACCAATGGCACCAGTCCATTTGATTATCCTAAATCTAGTCTATGATTTGTCTTGTATTGCCTTGCCTTTTGACAAGGTGGATAAAGATTTTTTGAGAAATCCGCATACCTGGGAAGCTAAGTCCATCACACGTTTCATGATTTGGATGGGACCTATCTCTTCTGCCTTTGATATTTTGACCTTCAGTTTGCTTTATTTTATCATTGTACCCATGACAACAGGTCAAGCTTATGTTCATGGGGCAGAGTCTGCCGTAGGTTTTATTGTCTTGTTTCAGACAGGTTGGTTTATCGAGTCCATGTGGTCACAGACCATGGTTATCCATATGCTGCGTTCAGCTAAAATTCCCTTTTTACAAAGTCGTCCAGCTTGGCTAGTCCTTGTGACAACCTTATTGGCTGCAGCCTTTGTGACCTTCCTTCCCTACAGTCCACTCGCAATCCTACTTCATCTAACTCCTTTAAAACCGATTTATTTCATCTTTTTACTTTTCATCATTATTTTGTATATGATTAGCGTGACAATTGTGAAAAAAATCTATATCAAGAAATATCAAGAATGGCTGTAAATTT
This sequence comes from Streptococcus bouchesdurhonensis, assembly GCF_948472335.1. The sequence goes on from NZ_CAOKTW010000009.1 coordinate 104,078, forward strand.
CATTTTGTCAAGAAAAAAGTACGAAAATGACGAAAAAAGTCAAAAAAATTTAAAAATAGGTCGCAAGTCGGATGTTTTTTATGGTATAATAGACTAAACTGATAGTAACATGTAGCGAAAGGGGTAGGTACATGATTAAAATTTATACAGTCTCAAGTTGTACTAGCTGTAAAAAAGCAAAAACCTGGCTCAATGCCCACCAGTTAAGTTATAAAGAACAAAATCTTGGTAAAGAAGGAATTACGAGAGAAGAATTACTGGATATTCTAACCAAAACAGATAACGGAATAGCCAGCATCGTTTCATCTAAAAATCGCTATGCCAAAGCCCTTGGAGTGGATATTGAAGATTTGAGCGTCAATGAAGTTCTCAATCTGATTATGGAAACACCGAGAATTTTAAAGAGCCCAATTCTTGTAGATGAAAAACGCCTGCAAGTTGGCTATAAGGAAGACGATATTCGTGCCTTCCTACCACGCTCTGTCCGTAATGTAGAAAATGCAGAAGCACGTTTGCGTGCAGCTCTATAAACATCAAGACTGGGAGCAACTCCCGGTCTTATTTTAATTTAAAAAAGAAAGAAGAAAGAAATGAAAAAAATAGTTCTTGTTAGTCTAGCTTTCCTTTTTGTCCTAGTTGGTTGCGGACAGAAAAAAGAAACTGGAACAGCTACAAAAACAGAAAAGGATACGCTTCAGTCGGCATTGCCAGTTATTGAAAATGCTGAGAAGAATACAGTTGTGACCAAGACTTTGGTCTTGCCCAAGTCAGATGATGGTAGCCAGCAAACCCAAACCATTACATACAAGGACAAAACTTTTTTGAGCTTAACGATTCAACAAAAACGTCCAGTCTCAGATGAGTTGAAGACCTATATTGACCAACATGGAGTGGAAGAAACTCAAAAAGCTCTTCTCGAGGCGGAGGAGAAGGATGAGGCTATCATAGAAGCTCGTAAATTAGCAGGATTTAAGCTTGAAACTAAACTATTGAGTGCAACAGAACTTCAAACAACGACTAGTTTTGATTTTCAGGTTTTGGATGTCAAGAAGGCTTCTCAGTTAGAATATTTGAAGAACATTGGTTTAGAAAATCTCTTGAAGAATGAACCAAGCAAATATATTTCAGACAGATTGGCAAATGGCGCGACAGAACAATAGAAAATCCAAATAAATAGACTACCTGAATTGTAGAACGTAAGGAATTATGCTATAATGGTACTATTCTAAGGAAAGAGGGTGTTAGAATGGGATTTACTGAAGAAACAGTACGTTTTAAATTGGACGATTCCAATAAAAAAGAAATTAGCGAAACTCTGACTGATGTTTATGCTTCGTTGAACGATAAGGGCTACAACCCGATTAACCAAATCGTAGGTTACGTATTGAGTGGAGACCCTGCCTACGTTCCTCGTTATAATAATGCACGAAATCAAATCCGTAAGTATGAGCGCGATGAAATCGTTGAAGAATTGGTCCGCTACTACCTTAAAGGACAAGGAGTCGATCTATAACCTATGAGAATTATGGGATTGGACGTCGGTTCAAAAACGGTAGGGGTAGCCATTAGCGATCCACTCGGTTTTACAGCTCAAGGGCTTGAAATCATCCAAATCAATGAGGAGCAAGGCCAATTTGGTTTTGATCGCGTTAAGGAGTTGGTTGATACTTACAAGGTGGAACGATTTGTAGTGGGCTTGCCTAAAAACATGAACAATACAAGCGGACCGCGCGTGGAAGCTAGTCAAGCCTACGGAGCAAAGCTAGAAGAGCTTTTTGGTTTACCAGTAGACTATCAAGATGAACGCTTGACAACAGTTGCCGCAGAGCGCATGTTGATTGAGCAAGCAGATATTAGTCGTAACAAGCGCAAGAAAGTCATTGATAAGTTAGCAGCTCAGCTGATTTTACAAAATTATTTAGATAGAAAATTTTAATACAAAGGAGAGGCTATGTCACACGATCATAACCACGACCACGAAGAACGTGAACTAATCACACTAGTAGATGAACAAGGAAACGAAACCTTGTTTGAAATCCTTTTGACCATTGACGGAAAAGAAGAATTTGGTAAAAACTATGTTCTTCTAGTACCAGTTAACGCAGAAGAAGACGAAGACGGACAAGTTGAAATCCAAGCTTACTCATTCATCGAAAACGAAGATGGAACAGAAGGCGAATTGCAACCAATCCCAGAAGACTCAGAAGACGAATGGAATATGATTGAAGAAGTCTTCAACAGCTTTATGGAGGAGTAAAAATGTTCAGTGAACATTTTTACCCTTACGCTAAAAATAAAGACCGTAAGTAAGTCTGGGAGACTGTATCAGCCCAACTCCTAGAAATTAGAAGAGTTGGAACGTCCGGGGGACGTTTTTAGCCTGACGCTAAAAATAAAAACCGTCAGTAAGTTCGGGGGATATTTTTACCCCAAGCTAATATTCATAGTAGCTAGTTATTAGCTAACCAGGTGAGAGGTCGGGACGAAAATCCTGGCCTCGTTTTTGTTAGTTATGAGACTTTATTGAGGCAGTTGATTGAACCTGTAATTAAGGAGATGTATATGTTTAAAGTAGAAGAGTGGCTTCATAGTCGGATCGGTTTGAATTTTCGATCAGGTTTAGGTCGAATGCAGCAAGCGGTGGATTTGTTAGGGAATCCCGAGAAATCTTATCCTATTATCCACGTCACAGGAACTAATGGAAAAGGATCTACCATTGCTTTCATGAGGGAGTTATTTATGGGGCATGGCAAAAAAGTTGCGACTTTTACCTCCCCGCATATCGTCTCCATCAATGATCGAATCTGCATTAATGGGCAACCAATAGCTGATGCAGACTTCATCCGTTTGGCTAATCAGGTCAAGGAGATGGAGAAAACGCTTCTGCAAACCCATGATCAGTTGTCCTTTTTTGAATTGCTGACCTTGATTGCTTTTCTTTATTTTAGGGAGCAAGAGGTGGATTTGGTTTTATTAGAAGTGGGAATTGGTGGCTTACTTGATACGACTAATGTGGTAACTGGAAAGATTGCTGTTATCACATCCATCGGGCTAGACCATCAGGAAACCTTAGGTGATAGTCTAGAAGCAATCGCAGAGCAGAAAGCTGGTATTTTCAAGGCTGGTAAAAAGGCAGTGATTGCGAAATTGCCTTCAGAAACTAGGCTTGTCTGTCAGAAAAAAGCAGACTCTTTAGCTGTTGACCTTTATCAGGCAGGTCAGGATTTTTCAATGCAGGATGGTGATTTTTCAAGTTCTTTACTAAATATTTCGCAGCTGAAAATAGGATTGGAAGGAGCTTATCAGCAGGAAAATGCGGCCTTGGCGCTACAAACGTTTCTTCTCTTTATGAGGGAAGGAAAGGAAGTTGTTGATGAGCAGGTTGTAAGACAGGCTTTGGAGAAGACCCATTGGGCTGGGCGTTTGGAGCGTATTTGCCCTCAGATTTACTTGGACGGTGCTCATAACCTCCCTGCCTTGACTCGCTTGGTTGAATTTATTAAAGAAAAAGAGCAGGAAGGATATCGGCCTCAAATCCTATTTGGAGCCTTGAAACGGAAGGATTATCAAGGGATGTTGGCTTATCTGACTGAAAATTTACCTCAGGTGGAACTCAAGGTGACTGGTTTTGACTATCAAGGTTCTCTGGACGAGACAGATGTAACAGGTTACCATGCAATTCCCTCTTACCGAGAATTTATCAGCAGTTTTGAAGAAAGAGCCGATACCAAGGACCTGTTATTCATTACAGGGTCTCTCTATTTTATCTCAGAAGTACGGGGCTACTTGCTGGCCCATGAGCAGATGAATTGACCTCCTTTTTTGAACTTGTTATACTAGGGAAACTACTAGTTAGAAGGAAAAAATTCTGTAAATTGGTAGCAGAAAGGAAATTCATCATGAAATTAAAAAGATTCACACTTTCTTTTGCTTCTTTAGCAAGTCTTAGTCTCTTAGTAGCTTGTTCACAAAGAACTCAACAAGTTCAACAACCAGTAGCTCAATCGCAAACTCAACAAACTCAACAATCACAACCTGCTGCTTCATCTTCTACAGAAAATACAAACCAGGCAATGACAAGTTCTTCACAAAATGCGCCCGAGGCTCAACCAATTAATATTGATGGAACTTATACTGGTCAGGACGAAGGAGATCGTATCACTTTGGTAGTGACTGGTACAACTGGTACATGGACACAGGTGGAAACTGATGGGGAACAAGAAATCAAGCAGGTTAGCTTTGATGCCGCTAATCAACGCATGATTATTGGGGATGATGTCAAGATTTATGCAATTAATGGCAATCAGATGATTATTGACGATAGGGATAGAGAAGCGTCTGATCGCATTGTTTTATCAAAATAGACTGGAAGGAGACTGGTTTTGTCAGTCTCTTTTGCTTTTACTCAGAAAAATGATTATAAATACTTGCCTTCTACCGAATACCTGCGTTATACTAGTATTAATTACCTGTTTTTAGCATTCATACTCTTCGAAAATCTCTTCAAACCACGTCAGCTTCCATCTGCAACCTCAAAACAGTGTTTTGAGCAACCTGCGACTAGCTTCCTAGTTTGCTCTTTGCTTTTCATTGAGTATCAAAATATCAAGGAGGGGATATGAAATATAGAAAATTTCAATTATTGATGTCCAAGTATGGCTTTAGTCTTTCGATTATGCTACTTGAACTTTGTCTTGTTTTTGGTTTCTTTCTCTATTTAGGGCGTATGGCCCCTATTCTATGGGTAATTGTCTTAATTTTTATGAGTATGGCGACTATCGTAGCGATTGTCAATCGCTCAATGGCGCCTGATAGTAAAGTGATGTGGTTAGTGGTGACTTTTGTTCCTGTCATTGGTCCCTTGCTCTATCTGATGTTTGGTGAAAGGCGATTGTCCAAAAAAGAAATCAAGCAGTTGGACAAACTTGGTTCTATGCATTTTCGGGAGGATAACAGTAAAGCTCTCCGCCAGAAATTGAAGGAAGATGATAAGGCGGCTTACGGAGTTATCAAATCTTTACTAAGTATGGATAGCAATGCCGATGTCTATGATCGAACAGATTCACAATTCTTTTCTTCGGGTGAGAGCATGTGGCAACATATGCTAGAAGACCTCAAGAAAGCTGAGAAATTTATCTTTCTAGAGTACTATATTGTCGAAGAAGGTTTGATGTGGAATAGCATACTAGATATATTAGAGCAAAAGGCAGCTCAGGGTGTAGAGATCAAGATGCTCTATGATGATATCGGCTGTATGGCGACTTTACCCGGAGACTACACTATTCAGCTTCGTAGTCGAGGAATTGAAGCCCATAAGTTTAACAAGGTGATTCCTCGTTTGACGGTGGCTTACAACAATCGGGACCATCGTAAAATCCTTGTCATAGATGGTCAGGTAGCTTATACAGGAGGCATTAACTTAGCCGATGAGTACATCAATCATGTAGAACGTTTTGGCTATTGGAAGGATAGTGGGATTCGCATAGATGGCCCTGGTGTCAAGGCTCTAACCCGTCTTTTTTTGATGACTTGGTACATCAATCGTGGGGAAATCAGCGATTTTGACCAGTATCACCTGGAAAATCAGCCTTGTTCTGGCCAAGGGCTCTGCATTCCTTACGGTAGTGGACCCAAGCCCATCTTCCGTACTCAAGTAGGGAAAAAAGTTTATCAAAGTTTGATTAATCAGGCTACTGATTCAGTCTATATCACAACACCCTATTTGATTATTGACTATGATTTAACTGAGAGTATTAAAAATGCAGCCATGAGGGGTGTTGATGTCCGCATCGTGACTCCTTTCATTCCGGATAAAAAATTAATCCAGCTCATAACAAGAGGAGCCTATCCGGATCTTTTGTCAGCAGGAGTCAGGATTTTTGAGTATAGTCCAGGCTTTATCCACAGTAAACAAATCCTAGTGGACAAGGACTTTGCTGCAGTTGGAACGATTAATTTAGATTATAGAAGTTTGCTTCATCACTATGAAGATGCAGTTTTGCTATATAAAACGGCATCAATCACAGAGATTCAAAAAGATTTTCAGGAGATTTTTTCAGTATCTCAAGAAATTTTCCCTCATACGATAAAAAATAGCTGGTATCAAAAATTGATTAAGGAAATTGCCCAGTTATTTGCCCCAATCTTATAAGAAATCTAGGACTTAGGATACAACCCAGTCCTATTTTTCTTGCCTTTTACGAATAGAAAGATATAGGAGGAACGATGCTGACTCAGAAAGAATTGGATTATATCATAACATTTAAACAGACGAATTTACATCGATTTCGGGAAATTGAAACCTTTGTGAAACTATGCAAAAAATCACTCAAACAGCCATCGCAAGCTGACAATTCTAGGTCTTTTTGATATACTAAGACAGATAAATTGAATAGGAGAAACGACATGGCTGTATATGGCAGAATCGAAGAAGTATCCGAAACGATACAGAGTAATGAAATTGAAAATAGATTGGATAGGAACCTTGGATCTCATGTAGAAAAAGAAGAACAGGTAGCTTTCCCGTTTTTCAGACTCATCATTGGAAGTACGATTGCAACGGTTTTTTCTGTGGTGATATCTTTACTTTTAGATATGGTAAGTCCTTCTCAGGCGCAGGATTTGTATATTGGGTGGGCTTTACATCAGGGAGGACAGCTCTACAGTAGCTATTATGCTAGTCAAGGTCTACTTTATTATTTACTACTTTACATCACCCAAGGAGGTATCCTTTTTGCCTTGGTAGAATGGCTAGCCCTCTTAGGAGGAGGTTATTTCCTCTTTTCTTCAACCGACTATCTGACGGGACAAAGGGAGCAAGCCAAACAACTCCTAACCATATTTTATATTTTGGTATCCGGTCTTGGTTTTGGAGGAGGCTATGCTACTATCTTAGCTCTACCATTCTTGTTTGCAGGATTTTCATTCATAGCAGCTTATCTATCAAATCCTAATCATGACAAGGGATTTCTACGTCTGGGGATTTTCTTGGCCCTATCATTTTTCATAGAGCCTCTTATAAGTCTTCTTTTTATTGCAGTAGTAATAATTGGTTTATTTGTCTTTAATGTTGGACATGGGCGCTTTGCTCATGGAGTTTATCAGTTTTTTGCAGCAGCACTTGGCTTTTCTCTCATCTTTTACCCAGTAGGATACTATGTTCTTGCTTCAGGTGGTTTTGGAGAAGCTCTAGGAAGTCTTTTATATCCAATTGATTCCCTTCAGGTCTTCACCAATCCTCAACTAATGGATAATGTTGTATTCTATGGTTTGTTGACCTTTGGTTTAGGAGCTCTCTTCCTTGTTTTTCTAGGATTGTTCCAATCAAAGGCATCAAGATTATATGTTATTTCAGTACCAGCTAGTTTTACTTTCTTATTTGTATTAGCCTTGTTGCTTTTTTCTCAAGAACCTCTTCACGGTTCGCGTTTGATTCTAATCCTTCCATTTTTACTCCTTCTTTTGATGACCAGTATTCGTGGGAAACATTCAGCTAGAGGAGCTCGTCGTCGGAGAAGAGAGGAAGTTCCTACTCTATGGAAAAAATTCATGAAAGGGAATCTCTACTTACCGATCCTAGTGGTGGTTTATCTGATTGCAATTCCTTTTGTAGCTCGTTTTGTCTTGCATCCAGCTTCTTATAGAGAACAACATCAAGTGGTAGATAGAGTCAAACAAGAGACGAGTGATGGTGACCAAATCTATATTTGGGATTCACATGTTCAAATGTATAAAGAAAGCCAGCGTTTGGCTGGATCCATGTTCCCATCGCCTCTTCTTTACACGAGTACAGAAGAGAATAAAACTAGTTTACTCAATGACTTGAAAGAAAACCAACCTAAGGTGATTGTGGTGAACGATAAGGTAGCAGTCTGGTCTGAAGTGGAGACACTCTTAAAAGAAAATTACCAACCAGTAAAGACTGATTACTCAGAGTTTAAAGTCTATAAAATTAAATAACTAAATCAATATCTTGTGTATTTTTAAAAATTTTAGGATTTTTAACACAAGATATTGATTTTTCTTTTTAGAGTGGTATAATACTTTTTAGAAAGAACATTTTAGAAAAGAGCATGCATATGATTGCACTAGAAGAAAAAATTACAATTTTGCCAACTCTCTTCGTTGAAAAACGAGATGGGAGACGTGTTGTATTTGATGTGGACAAGATTGACAAGGCTCTCCACAAGGCGGCTGACAAGGTTATGGATGTGACACCCCTGGTCGAAAAACGCCTCAATGCTCTGACCGAGCGAATTGTCACAGAAATTCATAGTCGCTTTCCACAGGGGGTTAAGATTTACGAAATTCAAAATATCGTAGAACATGAACTCCTTGAAGCCAAAGAATATGCGCTAGCTGAGGAGTATATTACTTATCGGACACAAAGGGATTTTGAGCGTTCAAAAGCGACAGATATCAACTTTAGCATCCATAAACTTCTCAACAAAGACCAGGCCGTTGTCAATGAAAATGCTAATAAAGACAGCGATGTCTTTAATACCCAGCGTGATTTGACGGCGGGGATTGTTGGGAAATCAATCGGACTGCAAATGCTCCCTAAGCACGTAGCCAATGCCCACCAAAAGGGGGATATCCACTATCATGATTTGGATTATAGCCCCTACACACCTATGACTAACTGCTGTTTGATTGATTTTAAAGGTATGTTGGAGAATGGCTTTAAGATTGGAAATGCAGAGGTAGAAAGTCCCAAGTCTATCCAGACTGCGACAGCTCAGATTTCCCAAATCATCGCCAACGTTGCTTCTAGCCAGTATGGAGGCTGTTCAGCTAACCGTATCGATGAAGTCTTGGCGCCTTATGCAGAGAAGAATTACCAAAAACACCTTAAGGATGCGGAAGAATGGGTTTTACCTGATAAACGAGAAGATTATGCATGGAAGAAAACTCAGAAAGATATCTACGATGCCATGCAATCTCTTGAGTATGAAATCAACACTCTCTTCACTTCAAATGGACAAACACCTTTTACTTCGCTAGGTTTTGGTCTGGGAACCAATCGTTTTGAGCGTGAAATTCAAAAGGCAATTTTAAACATTCGCATTAAGGGGCTTGGTTCAGAACACCGCACAGCTATCTTCCCAAAACTCATCTTCACGCTTAAAAGAGGACTCAACTTAGAGGAAGGAACTCCCAACTACGACATCAAGCAGTTGGCTCTTGAGTGTGCAACCAAACGGATGTACCCAGACGTCTTGTCTTATGATAAGATTGTTGACTTGACAGGTTCTTTTAAGGTGCCTATGGGTTGCCGTTCATTTCTTCAAGGGTGGAAGGATGAAAATGGTGTCGAGGTCAATTCAGGTCGCATGAATCTGGGTGTTGTGACGGTTAACTTACCTCGTATTGCTCTTGAGTCTGAAGGTGATATGAATAAGTTCTGGGAAATCTTCAACGAGCGGATGAACATTGCAGAAGATGCTCTGGTTTATCGTGTCGAACGAACCAAGGAAGCAACACCAGCAAATGCTCCTATCCTGTATCAATACGGTGCTTTTGGTCATCGTCTAGGTAAAGAAGAAAGCGTTGACCAGCTCTTTAAGAATCGTCGTGCCACAGTTTCGCTAGGCTATATCGGTTTGTACGAAGTAGCGACAGTTTTCTTTGGTAACAGCTGGGAAAGTAATCCAGATGCTAAGGAATTCACGCTAGACATCATTCGCGATATGAAACGCCGTGTAGAAGAGTGGTCAGACCAATACGGTTATCATTTCTCTATCTACTCAACACCATCTGAAAGTTTGACAGACCGTTTTTGTCGACTAGATACAGACAAGTTTGGCTCTATTCCTGATATTACAGACAAGGAATACTACACCAACTCTTTCCACTACGATGTTCGTAAAAATCCAACACCGTTTGAAAAATTGGACTTTGAGAAAGTCTATCCAGAAGCAGGTGCGTCGGGTGGTTTCATCCATTATTGTGAGTATCCAGTCCTTCAGCAAAATCCAAAGGCCTTGGAAGCTGTCTGGGACTATGCCTATGACCGTGTCGGCTATCTAGGGACCAATACACCAATCGACCGTTGCTACAAGTGTGACTTTGAAGGGGATTTTGAACCAACTGAGAGAGGATTTGCTTGTCCAAACTGTGGAAATAGCGACCCTAAAACAGTAGACGTTGTTAAACGGACTTGTGGCTATTTAGGCAATCCTCAAGCGAGACCGATGGTCAATGGGCGTCACAAGGAAATCGCAGCGCGTGTCAAACACATGAATGGTTCAACGATTAAAATAGCTGGCCATCAAGTAACCAATTAGAAAGAACTGAAATGGGAAAATATCAATTAGATGATAAGGGACGTGCACAAGTGACCCGTTATCACGAGAAACACTCTAAAGGTGGAGCTGGTAAGAAAGAACGTTTGCTTAGCCTCAGAGAACAATTTTTAAACAAGAATAAGAAGAAATAAAAGTGAGAGTCAGCTCTCGCTTTTCTCTTAGTGGGAGGTAAGGATGGAACTACGAAGACCAAGATTAGCAGATAAAGAAACAGTTTTAGAGATGATGGCAGAGTTTGAAAAGAGCCAATCAGCCCATGATGGAGGATTTTGGGATGCAGAGAACTTTGTGTATGAAGAGTGGTTGGAAACAAATATGCAAAAAGAGATGGGAATAAACTTGCCTGAAAATCGTGTTCCTTCTATTCAATTTGTATCATTTGATGATGTAGGTCGTGCTCTAGGATTTTTGAATCTGCGATTGAGACTGAATGAGGGATTATTGAATTATGCTGGCCACATTGGCTACTCCATTCGTCCATCAGAAAGATGCAAAGGTTATGCTAAAGAGACTCTCTGTCAGGGCTTGCAAGTTGCTAAGGAAAAGAACATCAAGAGAACTCTTGTGACCTGTAGCGTGAATAATCCTGCTAGCAGAGCAGTCATTCTAGCAAATGGTGGGCTCCTTGAAGATGTTCGTAATGGAGTTGAGCGTTATTGGATAGAGGTAGCGAATGAATAATCCAAAACCACAAGAATGGAAAAGCGAGGATCTCAGTCAAGGGCGTATTATTGATTACAAGGCCTTCAACTTTGTGGATGGAGAGGGTGTGCGTAACTCCCTCTATGTATCAGGCTGCATGTTTCACTGTGAGGGGTGTTATAATGTAGCGACCTGGTCCTTCAATGCTGGCCTTCCCTATACAGCAGAATTAGAAGAGCAGATCATGGCAGATCTTGCTCAACCCTATGTTCAAGGCTTGACTTTGCTGGGAGGGGAGCCCTTTCTCAATACGGGTATTCTCTTGCCTCTGGTTAAACGCATCCGAAAGGAATTGCCAAATAAGGATATCTGGTCCTGGACGGGATACACTTGGGAAGAAATGATGCTGGAGACCTCAGATAAATTGGAACTCTTGTCACTGATTGACATTCTTGTCGATGGACGGTATGATCGAACTAAGAGAAATCTTATGCTTCAGTTTCGAGGTTCTTCCAATCAACGAATTATCGATGTGCAAAAATCCCTCAAAAGTGGGCAAGTAGTGATTTGGGATAAGCTTAATGACGGAAAAGAAAGCTATGAACAGGTGAAGAGAGAGTGAAGAAAAAAGACTTAATAGAAGAACTGGTCTCAGAAATAAAAGCAGGAAAAGTCAAGACACTGGGAATATACGGTCATGGTGCTTCAGGTAAATCGACCTTTGCAGAGGAATTGTACCAAGCTTTAGATTCTACTACAGTAAATTTGCTAGAAACAGATCCTTATATCACCTCTGGACGCCATCTGGTAGTACCAAAGGACGCGCCGAATCAAAAGGTGACAGCCTGTCTTCCAGTGGCGCATGAACTGGCGAGTTTGCAGCGAGATATTCTGGCCTTACAGGCGGGTATGGATATCTTAACAATTGAAGAACCTTGGAAGGCTAGTGAGGTCTTGTCTGGAGCAAAACCAATTCTGATTGTCGAAGGGATGTCTGTTGGCTTTTTACCCAAAGAACTCTTTGACAAAACTATCTGTTTCTACACGGATGAGGACACCGAATTAAAGTGGCGCCTAGCTCGAGATACGACTGTGAGAAATCGTGATGCATCCTTTATATTGGCTAGTCATCAGATGAGACGGGAGCAGTATCTGCAATACTATAAAGAAACTGAGTCTAAGGCGGATATCTTAGTGGACCAATCAGAAGGCAAACTTGAGCTCAAGAGAACTCAATTTATATAGAAGAAAATCCCTAATTCTAGAAAGAAAAAATAGGAAAACATTTTCATGTTAAAAATTTTAAAAAACAGCAACAAATCCCTTGCAATCGCAGGGGCTTTGTGTTATTCTATTATGGTGCTGTAAATTACAGCCTTAGCTTTGATGCAAGAGGTTGCGACACGCTCGGTTGCATTGCCACGCAACACCGCGTCGGTTTTCTTGTGGAGCTAGCCTATTATCTTAAATAGACGAAAAGGAGAAAAAGATGGCAAACAAAAAAATCCGTATCCGTTTGAAAGCTTACGAACACCGTACGCTTGACACAGCGGCTGCAAAAATCGTAGAATCAGCTACTCGTACAGGTGCACAAGTTGCGGGTCCAATCCCACTTCCAACTGAACGTAGCCTCTACACAATCATTCGTGCGACTCACAAATACAAAGACTCTCGCGAACAATTTGAAATGCGTACACACAAACGTTTGATCGATATCGTTAACCCAACTCAAAAAACAGTTGATGCTTTGATGAAATTGGATCTTCCAAGTGGTGTAAACGTAGAAATCAAACTTTAATCTAAAGCTTGATATCTTGAGCATAAAAAACGCTCGTTAAAAACTTTTTGAATAAAAATATAGAAAAGGAACTATTTTCTCATGACAAAAGGAATCTTAGGGAAAAAAGTGGGAATGACTCAAATCTTCACTGAAGCTGGCGAATTGATCCCTGTAACAGTTATTGAAGCAACTCCAAACGTTGTTCTTCAAGTTAAAACTGTTGAAACAGACGGATACAACGCTATCCAAGTTGGTTTTGATGACAAACGCGAAGTATTGAGCAACAAACCTGCTAAAGGACATGTAGCGAAAGCTAACACGGCTCCTAAGCGCTTCATTCGTGAATTCAAAAACGTTGAAGGCTTGGAAGTTGGTGCTGAAATCACAGTTGAAACATTCGCAGCTGGAGACGTTGTTGACGTAACTGGTACTTCTAAAGGTAAAGGTTTCCAAGGTGTTATCAAGCGCCACGGACAATCACGTGGACCAATGGCTCACGGTTCTCGTTACCACCGTCGTCCAGGTTCTATGGGACCTGTTGCACCTAACCGCGTATTCAAAGGTAAAAACCTTGCAGGACGTATGGGTGGTGACCGCGTAACAATTCAAAACCTTGAAGTTGTACAAGTTATTCCAGAAAAGAACGTTATCCTTATCAAAGGTAACGTACCAGGTGCTAAGAAATCTCTTATCACTATCAAGTCAGCAGTTAAAGCTGGTAAATAATAAGGAAAGGGGAATACAGTCAAAATGGCAAATGTAACATTATTCGACCAAACTGGTAAACAAGCTGGCGAAGTTGTTCTTAACGATGCAATCTTTGGTATCGAACCAAACCAATCTGTTGTGTTTGATGTGATCATCAGCCAACGTGCTAGCCTTCGTCAAGGAACTCACGCAGTTAAAAACCGCTCAGCTGTTTCAGGTGGCGGACGCAAACCATGGCGTCAAAAAGGAACTGGACGTGCTCGTCAAGGTTCTATCCGCTCTCCACAATGGCGTGGTGGTGGAATCGTCTTCGGACCAACTCCACGTAGCTATGCGTACAAACTTCCTCAAAAAGTTCGTCGCCTTGCGCTTAAATCTGTTTACTCAGAAAAAGTTGCTGAAAATAAATTTGTAGCCGTTGATTCTCTTGAATTTACAGCTCCAAAAACTGCTGAATTTGCAAAAGTTCTTGCAGCTTTGAGCATCGATTCTAAAGTCCTTGTTATTCTTGAAGAAGGAAACGAATTCGCAGCTCTCTCAGCTCGTAACCTTCCAAACGTGAAAGTTGCGACTGCTACAACTGCAAGTGTTCTTGACATCGCAAATAGTGACAAACTTCTTGTTACTCAAGCAGCTATCTCTAAAATCGAGGAGGTTCTTGCATAATGAATTTGTATGATGTTATCAAAAAACCTGTAATCACTGAAAGCTCAATGGCTCAACTTGAAGCAGGAAAATATGTATTTGAAGTTGACACTCGTGCACACAAACTTTTGATCAAGCAAGCTGTTGAAGCTGCTTTCGAAGGTGTTAAAGTTGCAAATGTTAACACAATCAACGTAAAACCAAAAGCTAAACGTGTTGGACGTTACACTGGTTTTACTAACAAAACTAAAAAAGCTATCATCACACTTACAGCTGATTCTAAAGCAATCGAGTTGTTTGCTGCTGAAGCTGAATAATCTAAGGAGGAAATATCGTGGGAATTCGTGTTTATAAACCAACAACAAACGGTCGCCGTAATATGACTTCTTTGGATTTCGCTGAAATCACAACAAGCACTCCTGAAAAATCATTGCTTGTTGCATTGAAGAGCAAGGCTGGTCGTAACAACAACGGTCGTATCACAGTTCGTCACCAAGGTGGTGGACACAAACGTTTCTACCGTTTGGTTGACTTCAAACGTAACAAAGACAACGTTGAAGCAGTTGTTAAAACAATCGAGTACGATCCAAACCGTTCTGCAAACATCGCTCTTGTACACTACACTGACGGTGTGAAAGCATACATCATCGCTCCAAAAGGTCTTGAAGTAGGTCAACGTATCGTTTCAGGTCCAGAAGCAGATATCAAAGTCGGAAACGCTCTTCCACTTGCTAACATCCCAGTTGGTACTTTGATCCACAACATCGAGTTGAAACCTGGTCGTGGTGGTGAATTGGTACGTGCTGCTGGTGCATCTGCTCAAGTATTGGGTTCTGAAGGTAAATACGTTCTTGTTCGTCTTCAATCAGGTGAAGTTCGTATGATTCTTGGAACTTGCCGTGCTACAGTTGGTGTTGTCGGAAACGAACAACACGGACTTGTAAACCTTGGTAAAGCAGGACGTAGCCGTTGGAAAGGTATCCGCCCAACAGTTCGTGGTTCTGTAATGAACCCTAACGATCACCCACACGGTGGTGGTGAAGGTAAAGCACCAGTTGGTCGTAAAGCACCATCTACTCCATGGGGCAAACCTGCTCTTGGTCTTAAAACTCGTAACAAGAAAGCGAAATCTGACAAACTTATCGTTCGTCGTCGCAACGAGAAATAATATTAAACTAGTCGCTTAAGCAACTAGTAAATCCGCCAGCTCGGTAGCGCTCCATAGGAGCGCAAGCCGCTGTGGTACAACATTTAAAGGAGAAAATATAAAAATGGGACGCAGTCTTAAAAAAGGACCTTTCGTCGATGAGCATTTGATGAAAAAAGTTGAAGCTCAAGCTAACGACGAAAAGAAAAAAGTTATTAAAACTTGGTCACGTCGTTCAACGATCTTCCCAAGTTTCATTGGTTACACTATTGCAGTTTATGACGGACGTAAACACGTACCTGTTTACATCCAAGAAGACATGGTAGGTCACAAACTTGGTGAATTTGCACCGACTCGTACTTACAAAGGTCACGCTGCAGACGACAAGAAAACACGTAGAAAATAAGGAGAACATAAATGGCAGAAATTACTTCAGCTAAAGCAATGGCTCGTACAGTACGTGTTTCACCTCGTAAATCACGTCTTGTTCTTGATAACATCCGTGGTAAAAGCGTAGCCGATGCAATCGCAATCTTGACATTCACTCCAAACAAAGCCGCTGAAATCATCTTGAAAGTTTTGAACTCAGCTGTAGCTAACGCTGAAAACAACTTTGGTTTGGATAAAGCTAACTTGGTAGTATCTGAAGCATTCGCAAACGAAGGACCAACTATGAAACGTTTCCGTCCACGTGCGAAAGGTTCAGCTTCACCAATCAACAAACGTACAGCTCACATCACTGTAGCTGTTGCAGAAAAATAAGGAGGTAAAATCGTGGGTCAAAAAGTACATCCAATTGGTATGCGTGTCGGCATCATCCGTGATTGGGATGCCAAATGGTATGCTGAAAAAGAATACGCGGATTACCTTCATGAAGATCTTGCAATCCGTAAATTCGTTCAAAAAGAACTTGCTGACGCAGCAGTTTCAACTATCGAAATCGAACGCGCAGTAAACAAAGTTAACGTTTCACTTCACACTGCTAAACCAGGTATGGTTATCGGTAAAGGTGGTGCTAACGTTGATGCACTCCGTGCGAAACTTAACAAATTGACTGGAAAACAAGTACACATCAACATCATCGAAATCAAACAACCTGATTTGGATGCTCACCTTGTAGGTGAAGGAATTGCTCGTCAATTGGAGCAACGTGTTGCTTTCCGTCGTGCACAAAAACAAGCAATCCAACGTGCAATGCGTGCTGGAGCAAAAGGAATCAAAACTCAAGTATCAGGTCGTTTGAACGGTGCAGATATCGCCCGTGCTGAAGGATACTCTGAAGGAACTGTTCCACTTCACACACTTCGTGCAGATATCGATTACGCTTGGGAAGAAGCAGATACTACATACGGTAAACTTGGTGTTAAAGTATGGATCTACCGTGGTGAAGTTCTTCCAGCTCGCAAAAACACTAAAGGAGGTAAATAACCAATGTTAGTACCTAAACGTGTTAAACACCGTCGTGAATTCCGTGGAAAAATGCGCGGTGAAGCAAAAGGTGGAAAAGAAGTAGCATTCGGTGAATACGGTCTTCAAGCTACAACTAGCCACTGGATCACTAACCGCCAAATCGAAGCTGCTCGTATCGCCATGACTCGTTACATGAAACGTGGTGGTAAAGTTTGGATTAAAATCTTCCCACACAAATCATACACTGCTAAAGCTATCGGTGTGCGTATGGGATCTGGTAAAGGGGCACCTGAAGGTTGGGTAGCACCAGTTAAACGTGGTAAAGTGATGTTCGAAATCGCTGGTGTATCTGAAGAGATCGCTCGCGAAGCGCTTCGTCTTGCTAGCCACAAATTGCCAGTTAAATGTAAATTCGTAAAACGTGAAGCAGAATAAGGAGAAGGCATGAAACTTAATGAAGTAAAAGAATTTGTTAAAGAACTTCGTGGTCTTTCTCAAGAAGAACTCGCGAAGCGCGAAAACGAATTGAAAAAAGAATTGTTTGAACTTCGTTTCCAAGCTGCTACTGGTCAATTGGAACAAACAGCTCGCTTGAAAGAAGTTAAAAAACAAATCGCTCGTATCAAAACAGTTCAATCTGAAGCGAAATAATAGACTAGGGAAGGAGAAATTTCAATGGAACGCAATAATCGTAAAGTTCTTGTTGGACGTGTTGTATCTGACAAAATGGACAAGACAATCACAGTTGTAGTTGAAACAAAACGTAACCACCCAGTCTATGGTAAACGTATTAACTACTCTAAAAAATACAAAGCTCATGATGAAAACAATGTTGCCAAAGAAGGCGATATCGTACGTATCATGGAAACTCGCCCGCTTTCAGCTACAAAACGTTTCCGTCTTGTAGAAGTTGTTGAAGAAGCGGTCATCATCTAATCAAACCTGAAAGGAGAAAACTGAAATGATTCAAACAGAAACTCGTTTGAAAGTCGCAGACAACAGCGGTGCTCGCGAAATCTTGACTATCAAAGTTCTTGGTGGTTCAGGACGTAAATTTGCAAACATCGGTGATGTTATCGTGGCATCTGTAAAACAAGCTACTCCTGGTGGTGCGGTTAAAAAAGGTGACGTTGTTAAAGCAGTTATCGTTCGTACTAAATCAGGTGCTCGTCGTGCTGATGGTTCATACATCAAATTTGACGAAAACGCAGCAGTTATCATCCGTGAAGACAAAACTCCTCGCGGAACACGTATCTTTGGCCCAGTTGCACGTGAATTGCGTGAAGGTGGCTTCATGAAGATCGTGTCACTTGCTCCAGAAGTACTTTAATTTTTAGAAACAAACTAGTCCCCTGGATTTACCTCCAGGGTGCCCTTATGGGCGTAAGAAAAATCAAGGAGAAACCTAATGTTTGTAAAAAAAGGCGACAAAGTTCGCGTAATCGCTGGTAAAGATAAGGGAACAGAAGCTGTTGTCCTTACTGCCCTTCCAAAAGTAAACAAAGTTATCGTTGAAGGTGTTAACATCGTTAAGAAACACCAACGTCCAACTAACGAACTTCCTCAAGGTGGTATCATCGAGAAAGAAGCAGCTATCCACGTATCAAACGTTCAAGTTTTGGACAAAAATGGTGTAGCTGGTCGTGTTGGTTACAAATTTGTAGACGGTAAAAAAGTTCGCTACAACAAAAAATCAGGCGAAGTGCTTGATTAATCACGAAGGAAAGGAGAAGTATAATGGCAAATCGTTTAAAAGAAAAATATCTTAATGAAGTAGTTCCTGCTTTGACAGAACAATTCAACTACTCATCAGTGATGGCTGTGCCTAAAGTAGATAAGATCGTTTTGAACATGGGTGTTGGTGAAGCTGTATCAAACGCTAAAAGCCTTGAAAAAGCTGCTGAAGAATTGGCACTTATCTCAGGTCAAAAACCACTTATCACTAAAGCTAAAAAATCAATCGCCGGCTTCCGTCTTCGTGAAGGTGTTGCGATCGGTGCAAAAGTTACCCTTCGTGGTGAACGTATGTACGAATTCTTGGATAAATTGGTTTCAGTTTCACTTCCACGTGTACGTGACTTCCACGGTGTTCCAACAAAATCATTTGATGGACGCGGAAACTACACACTTGGTGTGAAAGAACAATTGATTTTCCCAGAAATCAACTTCGATGACGTTGACAAAACTCGTGGTCTTGACATCGTTATCGTAACAACTGCTAACACTGACGAAGAGTCACGTGCATTGCTTACAGGCCTTGGAATGCCTTTTGCAAAATAATATAGGAGGTAAATCTAATGGCTAAAAAATCAATGATTGCTAAGAACAAACGTCCAGCGAAGTTCTCTACTCAAGCTTATACTCGTTGTGAAAAATGTGGTCGTCCACATTCAGTTTACCGCAAATTTAAACTTTGCCGTGTTTGCTTCCGTGAATTAGCTTACAAAGGACAAATCCCAGGCGTTACCAAAGCATCTTGGTAATATCATGATACGAAGAGCGTAACAACCACAGCAAAAATAGGAAATTTGGTGTAGGAGCGATGCTCCAAAACAAATTTATCTTTTTTGCACAGGTTGTAGCTCGTGTTCAAATAAGAGTTTTCTCATTTGAATGTATCAATACTATCTGAGCCTAGCTCAATCATTAACTAGCAAGTGCAACTTGCAAACTACTAGTAAGAGGAGAAAAACAAAATGGTTATGACTGACCCAATCGCAGACTTCCTAACTCGTATTCGTAATGCTAACCAAGCTAAACACGAAGTACTTGAAGTACCTGCATCAAACATCAAAAAAGGGATTGCTGAAATCCTTAAACGCGAAGGTTTTGTAAAAAACGTTGAAATCATCGAAGATGACAAACAAGGCATCATCCGTGTATTCCTTAAATACGGACCAAACGGTGAAAAAGTTATCACTAACTTGAAACGTGTTTCTAAACCAGGACTTCGTGTCTACAAAAAACGTGAAGACCTTCCAAAAGTTCTTAACGGACTTGGAATTGCTATCCTTTCAACTTCTGAAGGTTTGCTTACTGATAAAGAAGCACGCCAAAAGAATGTTGGTGGAGAAGTTATCGCTTACGTTTGGTAAAATCAAGATACAAAGCTCGTAAAGAACAAAGCAAAATTAGAAAGTTGGAGAAGTTTGTTTACAAACAAGCCAACTTATCTATTTTGCACAGTTCTTAGAGCGTGTTCAGTTCAGCTCTTGAACTAAATAAGTATCTGAACCCCGTGAAAACTGGCCGTTCTGGCCTGACAATTTAACAGGAGAAAATAAACATGTCACGTATTGGTAATAAAGTTATCGTGTTGCCTGCTGGTGTAGAAATCACTAACAATGACAACGTTGTAACTGTAAAAGGACCTAAAGGAGAACTTACTCGTGAGTTCTCAAAAGATATTGAAATCCGTGTGGAAGGTACTGAAGTAACTCTTCACCGTCCAAATGATTCAAAAGAAATGAAAACTATCCACGGAACTACTCGTGCCCTTTTGAACAACATGGTTGTTGGTGTATCAGAAGGATTCAAGAAAGAACTTGAAATGCGCGGGGTTGGTTACCGTGCACAACTTCAAGGATCTAAACTTGTTTTGGCTGTTGGTAAATCTCATCCAGACGAAGTTGAAGCTCCAGAAGGAATTACTTTTGAACTTCCAAACCCAACAACAATCGTTGTTAGCGGAATTTCAAAAGAAGTAGTTGGTCAAACAGCTGCTTACGTACGTAGCCTTCGTTCACCAGAACCATATAAAGGTAAAGGTATCCGTTACGTTGGTGAATTCGTTCGCCGTAAAGAAGGTAAAACAGGTAAATAATGTTGAGTGGTTGAGTCTCAACCACCAACCTATTTTCCAACTTTGTGCATAGCACACGATTTAAAACTAAAGAGGTGAAAACTGTGATTTCAAAACCAGATAAAAACAAACTCCGCCAAAAACGCCACCGTCGCGTTCGCGGAAAACTCTCTGGAACTGCTGATCGCCCACGTTTGAACGTATTCCGTTCTAATACAGGCATCTACGCTCAAGTGATTGATGACGTAGCGGGTGTAACGCTCGCAAGTGCTTCAACTCTTGACAAAGAAGTTTCAAAAGGAACTAAAACTGAACAAGCCGTTGCTGTCGGTAAACTCGTTGCAGAACGTGCAAACGCTAAAGGTATTTCAGAAGTGGTGTTCGACCGCGGTGGATATCTATATCACGGACGTGTGAAAGCTTTGGCTGATGCAGCTCGTGAAAACGGATTGAAATTCTAATAGGAGGACACTAGAAAATGGCATTTAAAGACAATGCAGTTGAATTAGAAGAACGCGTAGTTGCTGTCAACCGTGTTACAAAAGTTGTTAAAGGTGGACGTCGTCTTCGTTTCGCAGCTCTTGTTGTTGTTGGTGACCACAACGGTCGCGTAGGATTTGGTACTGGTAAAGCTCAAGAAGTTCCAGAAGCAATCCGTAAAGCAGTAGATGATGCTAAGAAAAACTTGATCGAAGTTCCTATGGTTGGAACAACAATCCCACACGAAGTTCTTTCAGAATTCGGTGGAGCTAAAGTATTGTTGAAACCTGCTGTAGAAGGTTCTGGAGTTGCCGCTGGTGGTGCAGTTCGTGCCGTTGTGGAATTGGCAGGTGTGGCAGATATTACATCTAAATCACTTGGTTCTAACACTCCAATCAACATTGTTCGTGCAACTGTTGAAGGTTTGAAACAATTGAAACGCGCTGAAGAAGTTGCTGCCCTTCGTGGTATTTCAGTTTCTGATTTGGCATAAGAAAGGGGATAAAATGGCTCAAATTAAAATTACTTTGACTAAGTCTCCAATCGGACGCATTCCATCACAACGTAAAACTGTTGTAGCACTTGGACTTGGCAAATTGAACAGCTCTGTTATTAAAGAAGATAACGCTGCTATCCGTGGTATGATCACTGCAGTATCTCACTTGGTAACAGTTGAAGAAGTAAACTAATGAATTTTTAGGGGATGTGCACTATACCATCCCCTAAAACTAGATATAGTCATCTATGATGACGTCGTATAGGCGAGTTGATGGGGGAGACAACCTTTTCTCCCTTATCGGCGCTAGCATTTTACAAAAGAGGAGAAAATAAAAATGAAACTTCATGAATTGAAACCTGCAGAAGGTTCTCGTAAAGTACGTAACCGCGTTGGTCGTGGTACTTCATCAGGTAACGGTAAAACATCTGGTCGTGGTCAAAAAGGTCAAAAAGCTCGTAGCGGTGGCGGAGTTCGCCTTGGTTTTGAAGGTGGACAAACTCCATTGTTCCGTCGTCTTCCAAAACGTGGATTCACTAACATCAACGCTAAAGAATACGCAATTGTGAACCTTGACCAATTGAACGTCTTTGAAGATGGTGCTGAAGTTACTCCAGTTGTTCTTATCGAAGCAGGAATTGTTAAAGCTGAAAAATCAGGTATTAAAATTCTTGGTAACGGTGAGTTGACTAAGAAATTGACTGTGAAAGCAGCTAAATTCTCTAAATCAGCTGAAGAAGCTATCACTGCTAAAGGTGGTTCAGTAGAAGTCATCTAAGAGAGGTGACCTATGTTTTTTAAATTATTAAGAGAAGCTCTTAAAGTCAAGCAGGTTCGATCAAAAATTTTATTCACAATTTTTATCGTTTTGGTCTTTCGTATCGGAACTAGCATTACAGTTCCTGGTGTGAATGCCAATAGCTTGAATGCTTTAAGTGGATTATCCTTCTTAAACATGTTGAGCTTGGTGTCAGGGAATGCCATGAAAAACTTCTCAGTTTTTGCTCTTGGTGTTAGCCCCTACATTACGGCCTCTATCGTTGTCCAACTCTTGCAAATGGATATTTTACCCAAATTTGTAGAGTGGGGTAAACAAGGGGAAGTAGGTCGAAGAAAATTAAATCAAGCTACTCGTTATATTGCTCTTGTTCTAGCCTTTGTGCAATCGATCGGGATTACAGCTGGTTTTAATACTTTGGCTGGAGCTCAATTGTTGAAAACAGCTCTTACTCCACAAGTCTTTATCATGATTGGTATCATCTTAACAGCTGGTAGTATGATTGTGACTTGGTTGGGAGAGCAAATTACAGATAAGGGATACGGAAATGGTGTTTCTATGATTATCTTTGCCGGGATTGTTGCCTCAATTCCAGAGATGATTCAGGGCATCTATGTGGACTACTTTGTGAACGTCCCAAGTAGCCGTATCAACTCATCCATCATTTTCGTAATCATTTTGATTATTACTGTATTGTTGATCATTTATTTTACAACTTATGTTCAACAAGCAGAATACAAAATTCCAATCCAATATACTAAGGTTGCACAAGGTGCTCCATCTAGCTCTTACCTTCCTTTGAAGGTAAACCCTGCTGGAGTTATCCCTGTTATCTTTGCAAGTTCGATTACTGCAGCGCCTGCGGCTATTCTTCAGTTTTTGAGTGCTACAGGTCATGATTGGGCTTGGGTAAGAACAGCACAAGAAATGCTGGCAACAACTTCACCAACTGGTATTGCTATGTATGCTTTATTGATTATTCTCTTTACATTCTTCTATACGTTTGTACAGATTAATCCTGAAAAAGCGGCAGAGAATCTACAAAAGAGCGGTGCCTATATCCACGGAGTTCGTCCTGGTAAAGGTACAGAAGAATATATGTCTAAACTTCTTCGTCGTCTTGCAACTGTTGGTTCTCTCTTCCTTGGTGTGATTTCTATTTTACCGATCGTAGCAAAAGATGTTTTCGGACTTTCAGAAGCAGTTGCTTTTGGAGGAACCAGTCTTTTGATCATTATCTCTACAGGTATTGAAGGAATCAAACAATTGGAAGGCTACCTATTGAAACGTAAGTATGTTGGTTTCATGGACAGAACAGAATAAAAGTAATTACTGAATCAGTAATTACTGAGGGAGTGGAGGTTTAACTCTAACATTTGTGAGAGTTTGGTCTCCCCTCTTCTATTTTGTTTTTAAATAGGGGTGAAAAGACTTTTTGCTTCTATTTAAAAATAAAATAAGGAGATCAAATCATGAATCTTTTGATTATGGGCTTACCTGGTGCAGGTAAGGGAACTCAAGCAGCAAAAATCGTAGAACAATTCCATGTTGCACATATCTCAACAGGTGATATGTTCCGCGCTGCAATGGCAAATCAAACTGAAATGGGTGTTCTTGCTAAGTCATACATTGACAAGGGTGAATTGGTTCCTGACGAAGTTACAAATGGAATCGTAAAAGAACGTCTTTCACAAGATGATATTAAAGAAACAGGATTCTTGTTGGATGGTTACCCACGTACAATCGAACAAGCTCATGCCTTGGACAAAACATTGGCTGAACTTGGCATCGAACTAGAAGGTGTTATCAACATAGAAGTGAATCCAGATAGCCTCTTGGAACGTTTGAGTGGTCGTATCATCCACCGCGTAACTGGAGAAACTTTCCACAAGGTCTTTAACCCACCAGTTGACTATAAAGAAGAAGATTACTACCAACGTGAAGATGATAAGCCTGAGACAGTCAAACGTCGTTTGGATGTGAATATTGCTCAAGGGGAACCAATCATTGCTCACTACCGTGCCAAAGGTTTGGTTCATGACATCGAAGGTAATCAAGATATCAATGATGTCTTCTCAGATATCGAAAAAGTATTGACAAATTTGAAATAAAGCGTTTTTCACACTTGCAAAAATCCGCTACAAATGTTATACTGAGATAGTCTGACTTATAATTGTTGTCTCTGTGTCTAGAGGCATCGAATCGAAATTTATGGAGGTGCTTTTGCGTGGCAAAAGACGATGTGATTGAAGTTGAAGGCAAAGTAGTTGATACAATGCCGAATGCAATGTTTACGGTTGAACTTGAAAATGGACATCAGATTTTAGCAACAGTTTCTGGTAAAATTCGTAAAAACTATATTCGTATTTTAGCGGGAGATCGTGTTACTGTCGAAATGAGTCCATATGACTTGACACGTGGACGTATCACTTACCGCTTTAAATAATCGAAAAACTTGGAGGGATAAGAAATGAAAGTAAGACCATCGGTCAAACCAATTTGCGAATACTGTAAAGTTATTCGTCGTAATGGTCGTGTTATGGTAATTTGCCCAGCAAATCCAAAACACAAACAACGTCAAGGATAAGATAGAAAGGAGAAAACATGGCTCGTATTGCTGGAGTTGACATTCCAAATGACAAACGCGTAGTAATCTCATTGACTTATGTTTATGGTATCGGACTTGCAACATCTAAGAAAATTTTGGCTGCTGCTGGAATCTCAGAAGATGTTCGTGTACGTGATCTTACATCAGATCAAGAAGATGCTATCCGTCGTGAAGTGGATGCAATCAAAGTTGAAGGTGACCTTCGTCGTGAAGTAAACTTGAACATCAAACGTTTGATGGAAATCGGTTCATACCGTGGTATCCGTCACCGTCGTGGACTTCCTGTCCGTGGACAAAACACTAAAAACAACGCTCGCACTCGTAAAGGTAAAGCTGTTGCGATTGCTGGTAAGAAAAAATAATATAGGAGGTAAAAGTCTTGGCTAAACCAACACGTAAACGTCGTGTGAAAAAGAATATCGAATCTGGTATTGCTCATATTCACGCTACATTTAATAACACTATTGTTATGATTACTGATGTGCATGGTAATGCAATTGCTTGGTCATCAGCTGGTGCTCTTGGTTTCAAAGGTTCTCGTAAATCTACACCATTCGCTGCTCAAATGGCTTCTGAAGCTGCTGCTAAATCTGCACAAGAACACGGTCTTAAATCAGTTGAAGTTACTGTAAAAGGTCCAGGTTCTGGTCGTGAGTCAGCTATTCGTGCGCTTGCTGCCGCTGGTCTTGAAGTAACAGCAATTCGTGATGTGACTCCAGTGCCACACAATGGTGCTCGTCCTCCAAAACGTCGCCGTGTATAATCATCGCATTACACTGCTTTTCGTTTAAGAGGGAGTAACTAAATGATCGAGTTTGAAAAACCAAATATAACAAAAATTGATGAAAATAAAGATTATGGCAAGTTTGTAATCGAACCACTTGAACGTGGCTACGGTACAACTCTTGGTAACTCTCTTCGTCGTGTACTTCTAGCTTCTCTACCAGGAGCAGCTGTGACATCTATCAATATTGATGGTGTGTTACATGAGTTTGACACAGTTCCAGGTGTTCGTGAAGACGTGATGCAAATCATTCTGAACATTAAAGGAATTGCAGTGAAATCGTACGTTGAAGACGAAAAAATCATCGAACTGGATGTTGAAGGTCCTGCTGAGGTAACAGCTGGTGACATTTTGACAGATAGCGATATTGAAATTGTAAATCCAGATCATTATCTCTTTACAATCGGTGAAGGTTCTTCCCTAAAAGCGACTATGACTGTTAACAGTGGTCGTGGATATGTACCTGCTGATGAAAATAAAAAAGATAATGCACCAGTTGGAACACTTGCTGTAGATTCTATTTATACACCAGTTACAAAAGTCAACTATCAAGTGGAACCTGCTCGTGTAGGTAGCAATGATGGATTTGACAAATTAACCCTTGAAATCTTGACAAATGGAACAATTATTCCAGAAGATGCTTTAGGGCTTTCAGCACGTATTTTGACAGAACATCTTGATTTGTTTACAAATCTTACTGAGATTGCTAAGTCAACTGAAGTGATGAAAGAAGCTGATACTGAATCTGACGACCGTATTTTGGATCGTACGATTGAGGAACTGGACTTGTCTGTGCGTTCATACAACTGTTTGAAACGTGCCGGTATCAATACTGTGCATGATTTGACAGAAAAATCTGAAGCAGAGATGATGAAAGTACGAAATCTTGGACGCAAGAGTTTGGAAGAAGTGAAACTCAAACTCATTGATTTGGGTCTTGGATTAAAAGATAAATAAAGGAGGAATAAATGGCTTACCGTAAACTAGGACGCACTAGCTCACAACGTAAAGCAATGCTTCGCGATTTGACAACTGACCTTTTGATCAACGAATCAATCGTGACAACTGAAGCTCGTGCTAAAGAAATCCGTAAAACTGTTGAAAAAATGATTACTCTAGGTAAACGTGGTGATTTGCATGCACGTCGTCAAGCAGCTGCTTTCGTACGTAATGAAATCGCATCTGAAAACTATGATGAAGCAACTGATAAGTACACTTCTACTACAGCACTTCAAAAATTGTTCTCAGAAATTGCACCTCGTTATGCTGAACGTAACGGTGGATACACTCGTATCCTTAAAACTGAACCACGTCGTGGTGATGCAGCGCCAATGGCGATCATCGAATTAGTATAAAATCATCAATTTTGTTGAGTGTTATGATGATGGAGTCTTGTGCTCTTAGTCTAGCTCTGGTCTACCGCTAGGATTTCGGTCCTAGCGGGAACACTCATCATAAGTTGGGATAGTAGACGCTTGTTTACGAAATTGTTTTTTTCTTAAGAACAACTTCGTAAGCAGGCGTTTTTGAGTATTTTAGTTAGAATTATGCTATACTATTTGAAAAGAATCCTGTTTAATGTTCAGGTTTCCTATTAAAAGAAGAATTGGAGTTTGCTTATGAAAGCGATTATAACTGTTGTTGGTAAAGATAAATCTGGAATTGTTGCAGGTGTTTCTGGTAAAATAGCAGAATTGGGTTTGAATATTGATGATATCTCTCAAACTGTCTTGGATGAATATTTCACGATGATGGCTGTCGTCTCTAGTGATGAAAAGCAAGATTTTACCTATCTTCGTAATGAATTTGAAGCTTTTGGGCAAACTTTGAATGTGAAGATTAATATTCAGAGTGCAGCGATTTTCGAAGCTATGTATAATATCTAGGAGGTTATCATGGATATTAGACAAGTTACTGAAACCATCGCCATGATTGAGGAGCAAAACTTCGATATCAGAACTATTACCATGGGGATTTCCCTATTAGACTGTATTGATCCAGATATCAATCGTGCTGCGGAGAAAATTTATCAAAAGATTAGGACCAAGGCAGCTAATTTAGTGGCTGTTGGTGATGAAATTGCAGCTGAGTTGGGAATTCCAATCGTTAATAAGCGTGTATCGGTGACTCCTATTTCTCTGATAGGGGCAGCGACAGATGCGACGGACTACGTGGTTCTGGCAAAAGCGCTTGATAAGGCTGCGAAAGAAATCGGTGTGGATTTTATTGGTGGTTTCTCTGCCTTGGTACAAAAAGGTTATCAAAAGGGAGATGAGATTCTCATCAATTCTATTCCTCGTGCTTTGGCTGAAACGGACAAGGTCTGCTCGTCAGTCAATATCGGCTCAACCAAGTCTGGTATCAATATGACGGCTGTGGCAGATATGGGACGAATTATCAAGGAAACGGCAACTCTATCTGATATGGGGGCAGCTAAGTTGGTTGTATTCGCTAATGCTGTTGAGGACAATCCATTTATGGCGGGTGCCTTCCATGGTGTTGGGGAGGCAGATGTTATCATCAATGTCGGAGTTTCCGGTCCTGGTGTGGTGAAACGTGCCTTGGAAAAAGTTCGTGGACAGAGCTTTGATGTAGTAGCCGAAACAGTTAAGAAAACTGCCTTTAAAATCACTCGTATCGGTCAATTGGTTGGTCAAATGGCCAGTGAGAGACTGGGTGTGGAGTTTGGTATTGTGGACTTGAGTTTGGCGCCAACTCCTGCGGTTGGAGATTCTGTTGCACGTGTCCTTGAAGAAATGGGGCTAGAAACAGTTGGGACACACGGGACGACGGCTGCCTTGGCACTCTTGAACGACCAAGTTAAGAAGGGTGGAGTGATGGCCTGCAACCAAGTTGGTGGTTTGTCTGGTGCCTTTATTCCTGTTTCTGAGGATGAAGGAATGATTGCTGCAGTACAAAATGGCTCTCTTAATTTGGAAAAACTAGAAGCTATGACGGCTATCTGTTCCGTTGGTTTGGATATGATTGCCATTCCGGAGGATACACCTGCTGAAACCATTGCGGCCATGATTGCAGATGAAGCGGCAATTGGTGTCATTAACATGAAAACAACAGCTGTTCGTATTATTCCCAAAGGAAAAGAAGGCGATATGATTGAATTTGGTGGCCTATTAGGAACCGCACCAGTTATGAAGGTTAATGGGGCTTCGTCTGTTGATTTCATCTCTCGCGGTGGACAAATCCCAGCACCAATTCATAGTTTTAAAAATTAAGAAAATAGGAGAAAATGATGAAAAAAGAAATGAAACATGCTTTAGTAGCTTTAGGACTGTCGACTTTACTAGTCCCAACTTTTACAAGTCAAGTAGTTTCTGCGCAGGAAAATGATACGAATTCCAGAAATGAAAGTTTTTATAAGACAAATTTGGATGTTGAAAAAGCTGCTAGAAACCATTCAGAAGAAATTAAGAGTAAGTTATTAAAAGAAATTGATAATATAGATTGGACTATACTTCGTTTTCAAGATAGTGATATTTTAAAACTAAAAAATGCTATAGTTGAAAAAATGAATGAGATAACAGAGAAAAATGTGAGTAATATTTCAAAAAAAGATTATTATTTGAACTATCTATATTTGCAAGATTTAGAAAAAGTCATTATGATTATGGATAGTGAGAAGCCTAACTTTTTAGGATATGTTTTTGATATAGCTAGAATAAAAAAATATGATTTACTACTTCAACAAGTAGAAAAAGATAGTAACTTATACTCATCTGAGGAAAAGGAAAAAATACTTAGTGATTTAAAAATTTTTTATGGACCATTAACAGGCTGGTCGATACCTCGGGACCGTAATTATTTTGGTGATTACGATCCAGAAAATACTACTAACTTAACATTAAAAGATTATGTCCAAAACTTATCAACTTTTTATAAAAATGTTGATAAATCGAGTCCTAGTTTAATTCCAACGCAAAAAAACATTGAAAAGTTGAACGATGTGGCTTCTATTCAAAGAGAAGATATTAGAAGTGATGATAGTCTTTCAGGTTCAGACAAGATTAAATTATTCAAAGAAATAGCTAAGATAGTTAAAGAAGCAGAACACAAAATCGAAAAAGAAGCAGGTCTAATATATAAAGAAGAACCTGAAATAAGACATATGCTATCCCCTGAAGAGTTATCTGTCTTTACTAAGCGTATCGAAGATGTTTACCAAGGTAAAGCTAAGCCTAAGGTGACAAAAGAAGAGGCTATTCAAGCAGTTTCTACTGGGACTTCATCCTCAGTTTCATCTTCATCTCAAGCTACCGTTACTGCTAATGGAGAGACTAAGAAGGATTATCAAGCAAGTAAGTGGTTTAAAGAGTCTGGCAAATGGTACTACAATGACCTTTCTGGCAATCTTGTCAGAAACCGCTGGGTAGGCCGTTATTATCTAAAAGCAGATGCTTCAATGGCTGCGAGTGAATGGATTTATGATGAAGATTATAAGAGCTGGTTTTATGTTGATTCAACTGGTAGTTATGTGGAGAAAGCTTGGCAGGGCGAATACTACCTAAAACGTGGCGGTTACATGGCTAAGAGCGAGTGGGTATTTGATTCTCAGTATGATAGTTGGTATTATCTTAACCAAGATGGTAAATACGCTCGTAATCAATGGATTAAAGACGGAGATAAGTGGTATTACTTGTTAGCTGATGGGAAATTAGCAAAAAACATGACTATTAACGGTTATAAAGTAAATGAAAAAGGTGAATGGGTTTAATTTTTTAAGTTCTATTTAAGGTTAGATGTGTATACTATAATCATTAAATAAAGACCTCCTAATATTATTTGAAACAGATAACACTGATTTAGTTTGAATTTGATTTTCATCTAATATCTTTATTTAATAGAACTCCTAAACTTTTTCATAATAATCTCCTGCAAAAGTCGCCTGTCTGGGTGGCTTTTGTTTTATCATCCATGATATAATAGAAGCAAACGGAGGACGGAAAATGGTAAAAGTACGATTGTATTTGGTACGTCATGGCAAGACTATGTTTAACACGATTGGTCGCGCGCAAGGTTGGAGCGATACTCCCTTAACAGCTGAAGGTGAACGAGGGATTCAAGAATTAGGAATCGGTTTGCGCGAATCTGGTCTACAGTTTGAGCGTGCTTATTCGAGTGATTCTGGGCGCACCATTCAGACAATGGGAATTATCCTTGATGAACTTGGCTTGCAGGGAAAAATCCCTTATCGCATGGACAAGCGTATCAGAGAATGGTGTTTCGGTAGTTTTGACGGAGCTTATGATGGTGATCTTTTCATGGGCATTATTCCTCGTATCTTTAATGTGGACCACGTTCACCAATTGTCTTATGCTGAACTGGCTGAGGGTTTGGTAGAGGTCGATACAGCTGGTTGGGCTGAAGGCTGGGAAAAACTCAGTGGCCGAATTAAGGAAGGCTTTGAAGCGATTGCCAAAGAAATGGAAGAGCAGGGTGGGGGCAATGCCCTCGTTGTCAGCCACGGAATGACTATTGGAACCATTGTTTATCTAATTAATGGTATGCATCCGCATGGTCTAGATAATGGTAGCGTGACGATACTTGAATATGAGGACGGCCAGTTTAGCGTAGAAGTTGTCGGCGACCGTAGTTACCGAGAACTAGGACGTGAGAAGATGGAGGAAGCCTCTATTAAATCAGTCTAGACTTGCTTGCTATGAAATAGGGATTTGATAGGAATATCAAGATAAGAAAAAACAGCCGAGGTTAGTCCTTTCGGCTGTTTTTGATGGGGAAAACTAAAGTGTAATACTATTGCTTTTAGAGATTTTCATAAACAAGAGCAAGGAACCTACTGTTAGAACAGTCAGGATAGTTGACAAGGCTGCGGCTACACCGTAATTCCCTCTGAGAACCTCTGTATAAATAGCTACAGTCATTGTTCTTGTTTTGACATTGTAGAGGAGGATAGAAGTAGAGAGTTCTGAAATCATTGTGACCCAAGATAGGATGGCTCCAGAAATAATACCAGATAGCATCATTGGAGTTGTAATCTTGGCAAAGGTATTGAGACGGCTACTTCCTAAGCTTTCAGCAGCTTCTTCAATACTTGGGGCTATTTGTTGTAAGCTAGCAACAGATGAGCGAATAGTATACGGTAATCTTCTGACAGATAGGGACATAATTAAGATGAAAGCTGTCCCTGTAATCATAAGAAATCCACTTCCAAATAGACCGGTATTGAAAGAAGAAATGAAGGCAATCCCTAGAACAGTTCCGGGTACAATATAAGGTACCATACTGAGGCTGTCAATTAAGTTTGTAAACAAATTCCGTTTTCTAACGGCTAGGTAGGAGATAAATGTTGCGAATAGGACAACTAGAACTAAGGCAATCAAAGGGATACGAATGGTATTGAAAATAGCAGATCCCATACGATTGAAAGCCACCTTGTAACTGTTTAGAGAATAACCTTTGACAAATACCATACCTGATGTTTTTAGGAAAGAAGTATAAATCAAGTAGACTTGAGGTAGAACAGAGAACAAGATAATTCCGTAGACTGTTGCATAAATGGCAGCCATTTTTCCTTTTGTAGTTTTTTTAGGCTCAATTGGATGGAGCGAATTCATGCTGAAACTGTAGCGGTTTGAGATGTATTTTTGGATAAGGAAAATCGCCAAGGCAATGATAATCGCCATAATTGCTAAAGCAGATGCAAAAGCAGAATTTCCTCCAACCTCGCTAATGAATTGGGTATAAATCAAGACGGGGAAAGTCCGATATCCTTCACCAATCAACATAGGCGTTCCAAAGTCTGAGAATGCTCTCATAAATACAAGCAGGGCAGCTGCTAGTAAGGTTGGAACTAGGAGAGGTAAAACAACCGTTACGATACGCTTAAATCCGAAGGACCCCATGCTTTCAGCGGCTTCAAGTAGAGAATTGTCAATACTTTTCATTGTACCAGCAACGTATAGAAATACCAGTGGGAATAGTTGCAGTGTAAAGACAAGTACAATTCCTTTGAATCCATAAATATCGATAGCTGGAAGATGAAGAGAATTTGTCAGGAATTTAGTAATTACCCCATTTCGTCCCAGCAAGAGAATCCAGGAGTAGGCTCCCACGAAAGGAGCTGACATAGAAGCAATGATAATCAATATTTGTAGAAATTTCTTTCCCTTGAAGTCATACATAGAGAAGAGATAAGCTAATAGGGTTCCTACGACTAAGGAAGTGACAGTAGCGGTAATGGAGACCTTGAAACTGTTGACAAGTGTCTCAGAGTAGTAAGCTTTACTAAAGAAAGTGACAAAATTAGCTAGTGAGAATTGTCCTTCATGTATGAGTGCTTGCTTGAGCACGGTAACGATAGGATAAACGAGAAAGACAAGATAAGTAAGAAAGATGAAGAAAGAGGAGGCTGTCCAAATATTTAGTTTTTTACGTTCCATGGTTGACTCCTTTTATCAGGTTTTGGGAACCATCTGCAGAAAAGACGTTTAATTTTTGAGTATTGATTCGTAGACGAATACG
Source organism: Streptococcus bouchesdurhonensis (assembly GCF_948472335.1). The sequence goes on from NZ_CAOKTW010000009.1 coordinate 137,162, forward strand.
ATCGCCTTTTTGTAGATCTTCTTCAAAAGTTGATTCTTCGCTAACTTGAATTTTTGAGGCAAATCCTGTTTCGATGAAATACTCCGTATTTAGTCCAAGATAGACGCTATCGCTAATAGTTCCTTCAATATCTCCAGATTCATCTTTGATAAACTCTTCAGGACGAATGCTTACATGAATAGCTTGTGCCTTAGCCTGATCAAGGGATGGCATTCGAAGGGCATAGCCATCTGAAAAGACGATATAAGCGCCGTCGCTCCGTTTTTCAAGATTGGCAGGGATAATATTTGTGCGTCCGATAAAGGTTGCTACAAACTCATTAGCTGGTTTATGATAGAGTTCTTTTGGCCGACCGATTTGTTGGATGACTCCGTCTTTCATAACAGCAATTTGGTCTGAAATAGCCATAGCTTCTTCTTGGTCGTGGGTCACATAAACAGTTGTAATTCCCACTTCGTGTTGGATTTCTCGAATGGCTTGACGCATATCCAAGCGAAGTTTGGCATCTAGGTTACTAAGTGGCTCGTCCATGAGGAGAACACTTGGATTAACAGCTAAGGCACGTGCCAAGGCGACACGTTGTTGTTGTCCACCACTGAGTTTATCGGGCTTCCGATCCGCATATTGAGCAATTTGCATGAGTTCAAGATACTTATTGGTTTGTTGGACTAATTCCTCTTTTGGAACCTTCTTTTGCTTAAGACCAAAAGCAACATTGTCTCGGACAGTCAAATGTGGGAAAATAGCGTAGTTTTGGAAAACCATCCCGATATTGCGTTTGCTGGGTTCCATATTATTGATTTTTGTATCATCGAAGTAAAATTCTCCACCTTCGATACTGTTGAAACCTGCAATCATACGAAGAAGGGTCGTTTTCCCACACCCTGAAGGCCCAAGAAGGGTAAAGAGACTTCCTTTTGGAATTGTAATGTTCAAATTCTCAATAACAGGGACATCGTGATAGATTTTTTTTGCGTTAATAATTTTGATCTCACTCATAGTGAACCTCTTTTACTGTTTAGATTGGATATCTGTAAAGACTTCGTTGTATTTTTTAACGATATCTGATTTATTCTTGATGACATAATCATAATCTTCAGTGAGTGTTTTGATTTTGTCAATTGGTTTCATATTTTCGCTCGTTTTAGCATTTTTACGAACAGGACGGTTAGTAGTGGTTGTACCAAGTGTATCTTGTACTTCTTGAGAGATAATAAAATCGATAAATTTCTTGGCATTTTCCATATTTTTCGCTTTTTTAACGATAGCAGCACTAGCAGGTAGGAAGACTGTTCCTTCTTTTGGATAGACTACCTTAATGTTAGCTCCGTCATTTAAGAGTTTAACTGCTGGATCTTCATAAGAGAGACCAACAGCCATTTCTCCGTCAGCGACTGCTTTATAGACACCAGATGAGCTTGAACCGATTTTACCATCAATAAGTGTGAAGAGATCTTTTACATAAGACCAAGCTTTATCGTCTTTGTAACCACCTTGAGCTTGTAGCATATTTGTTAATTGAGCAAAGGCGCTAGAAGAGTTTGCTGGGTCAGCAGTTGCGATTTTTCCTTTTAGTTCAGGTTTGAGAAGGTCGCTATATCCTTCTATGTTCATGCCTTTAGTTAAATCAGGATTGACGATTAAAACACTACCATCTAGTGTATAAGGAGTAGAGTAGCCAGTTGTGTTTTGATATTCTTTGATAACATTATCATTTTCTTTTGAAGTATAGTTTTCAAAGAGTTCTCCGTGGGTAGCATATTGTGTATAAGAACCACCAAAGATAACATCGGCTACAGGAGCTTCTTTTTCTGACTCTAGTTTTTTGAAAAGTTCTCCAGTACCAGCTTGAATCAGTTCTACTTTAATACCGTATTTTTCTTCAAAGGCAGGAATAGTTGCTCCGATTAAGCCCTCTGAGTTTGGTGAATAAACGACTAGCGAACCGCCGTCTCCTTTATCAGATGAACCGCCATCGGCAGATTCATTAGAAGAACAAGCAGCAAGACCAAAAAGAGCTAGTCCGCAAGCAGCATAATACATCCATTTCTTTTTCATGATGGATACCTCCGTTATGTTATTTAAGTTTATTTTAAAACAATGTAAGCGTTTTTAAAACTGATAATTCTATTCTATTAGAGTAAAATTCTCTACAAAAACGGAAGTAATCTTTTGATTTTATAGTAGGGTTTGACAGTTAATCATTGGAAAGTCAAATGTTATTTTTTAGATTGGATATCTGTAAAAATATCATTATACTTTTTAAGAATGGCAGATTTGTTTTTTATGACATAATCGGAATCTTCAGTGGCAATATTGATTTCTGTCATAGCCTTCATATTTTTATTGGTTTTAGCATTTTTACGAATGGGTCTGATTGTTGTTTCAGTTCCTAGCTTATCTTGGATTTCTTGAGAAAGGAGGAAGTCGATAAACTTCTTAGCATTTTCCATGTGTTTGGCATTTTTGACGATAGCCGCGTTACCAGGTAAAAAGACGGTTCCTTCTTTTGGATAAATGACTTTTACATCAACTCCGTCGTTTAAAAGTTTTAAGGCAGGATCTTCATAGGTGAGTCCTACAGCCATTTCCCCATCGGCGACAGCTTTGTAAACATTTGAAGAACTAGATGCAATCTTTCCATCTACTAGGGTAAATAGATTTTTCACATAGGTCCAAGCTTGTTCATTTTCGTATCCACCTTGATCGACAAGCATGTTTGTTAATTGAGCAAAGGCGCTAGATGCATTACTTGGATCAGCGGTAGCAATTTTTCCTTTTAATTTAGGATTGAGTAGATCATTGTAGCCTTCAATTTTTATATCTTTTGTAAGGGCTGAATTGGCAATGATGACACTGACATCCAGTGTGTAAGGTGTGTAGAATCCTGTTTTATTTTGATATTCAGGGATTATCTGGTCGTTTTCTTGGGAAATATAAGGTTCAAAAAGATTTTCGTTAGAAGAGAAGAGGGCGTAGGAGCCTCCAAAAATGACATCAGCTACAGGGGATTCTTTTTCGGCCTCAGCTTTTTTGAACAATTCACCCGTGCTGGCTTGTACTAAATCAACCTTAATACCATATTTTTCTTCGAAGGCAGGTATTGTCTCTTCGATAAGGTCTTCAGGGTTAGGCGAGTAGACAACCAAAGTGTTATCTGAATCTTTTTCAGAGCTAGTTTCCGCTTCTATAGGAGAAGAACATCCTGATAAAGAAAGGAATATCCAGCTAAAAGAGAGAAAGAATAGTATTTTTTTCATAAGTATCTCCTTTTTTACGAACATTTTCTCTACCTAGATTATTAATGTTTTTAAATTGTAGAGTCCTACAGAATATAATAAAAACCTTAAAGAAATCTAAAACGAAAAATAGGAAATGAGTTCCTAGAGCAAGGATGGGTGAATTGTAGCTGAGATTTTGATGGTAATACTCTTCAAAACACGTCGCTTTATCTGCAATCTCAAAGCTATGATTTGAGTAGTTAGCACTTTGATTTTCATTGGGTAAAAGCACAAAATAAAAAGATTGCCTGAGCTGAGCAATCCTTTTACATCAATGGTTTTTATCCATGAGTTTTAATTCTTTTGGAGAAATATGGAGATACTTTTTAAAAACTTTTGCAAAATATTTATAGTCTGAAAATCCAATTTGTTCAGAGATATCGCTTAGGGGGGAATTGGGGGATTCAGCCATTTTATCTATAGCTTGCTTGAGGCGGTAGCGTAAGATATATTCATTTAGCGTCATTGGGAAGTCTTCTTTGATAACCTTATATAGATAACTTTCGCTATACCCTAGATTCTCTGCAATGCTAGAAATGGTAAAGTGCATACAGTAGTGTTGATGAACAAATTCAAGAATTTGCTGAATGATTTGGTTTTGTGTATCAATTTGTTGGATAGAGGTAAGTAAAGTTTGATATTCTTCTAAAAAAGGAGTTTCTTGACGAGTGCTAACTCGTAATCGCAAAACAATTTTTTGAAGACATTCTGTCAACTCCTTGGTATCAATTGGTTTGGATAAGAAATCAACTGCCCCATATTGCATGGCTTTTTTGGCATTTTGAAAATCGTTATAACCTGATAAGATAACTTTTTCATAGGAGAGAGTACGAGTGGCTTCGAACATCATAAAAGCATCCATAATTGGCATTGTGATGTCTGTTAAGACAATATGAGGTTCTTTTTCTTGGATGAGTTTCATTCCCTCTTGACCGTGACTGGCAGTTCCTACTACTTGGATACCTAAGGCAGAGTAGTCTACGGCAATCTCTAGCCATTTTCGAATGAGGTGTTCGTCTTCTACGATAATGAGCTTAAACATGAGTTAGTCCTTTCGTTATAAATTTGACCCAAGTTTCTCCTTGGCGATTGACTCCTAAATCTAGCTGGACATCAGAAAAGAAATTGCTCAATCGTTTATAGCTGTTAACGATGCCATGCTGGGTATGAGGGCTTTCTAAAGAGTCTAAAATAGCGAGTCGCTCTTGTTTTGTGAGTCCTCCAGCATTATCCTTGACTAAAAAAGTTAGAGAATCTGCTTCCAAGGTAATTTGGATATCAATATGAAGATCAATACGGTATTGCATCCCATATTTTATAGCATTTTCTACTAGAGGAAGCAAGAAAAGTTTAGGAATAGGTTGATTATCGATAGTTTCTGGGCAGACAATATCATAGGAAAAGTGCTCGAAACGAATCTTATGAATAATAAGGTAATCCTCTATAATCTTTAAATCTTGGCAAATGGTTGTTTCTTTTTCTAAATCGGTGATACTGTAGCGAAGAATGCGCGTGAGATTTTGAATCAGGTCTTGTGTGAGAGCTGCATCCATTAAAGAAGTAATTTTAATTGTCTCAAGCGTATTGTAGAGAAAATGAGGATTGAACTGAGCTTCCAGCATTTTTCTTTCAAAAATCCACTTTTCTTTTTCGATGGTCAACATTTTCTGATGAAGTTGATCTAATTCATACAACATATTATTAATTTTTTCGGCCATAAATTCAAACTCATCACCTGTTTGTAGAGAAAGTCTTTTTTCTGCTTGTTTGGGAATTTCTTGAAGTTGGTAAACTAAGCTTTCAATAGGAACAGCGTTGTGTGTAGCAATCTTATGAGCAATTCGTCTTGCTTGCCAGAAGTAGAGGAAGAATATACATAAGGTGAGAATGGAGGCTAGGCCGAGTAAGCTAGGAATAGGAAAAAAGGATTGAAAAGTATAGATTGAAAAAATAGCACCGACTTTTTCTTTTTGAACAATAAGCGGTTCATTCTCATACCAGTGGGTACGAGAGTGTAGGAGTTTTTCATCAAATTTTTCAAGAGTGGAGCGAGTGAACTGGTTTGTATTGTTGGAAAACATATTTCCAAAGCTATCGGTAATGATGTATTTAGAATTTATCATTGGGAAACTTGAGATGAAATCATTCTCATTTACGAAAGCAATCGTATAGGCTATAACTCGTTGGTTTTGAAGTAGTGGTTTGATAAAGAGTGTGTAATGTTGCTTATCTGAAGAGAGTGCAATTTTTTCTGTAACTTTTTCTTGAGAAGGATTTTGAATGAGCAGTTTTAGATAGTAGGGAGATAAAATACTTTCTTGATGATTGCGATTGGTACTAAATAGTAATTCACCTGTATCACTTAGGATAATGAGGTCAGAACTAAGTTTTAATTTAGCTTTTGTCTCGTAAAATAAGCTAAAGACTTCTCTCTCTGTGTGTTTGCCATCCAAAAATCCAGGAATCATTTTATAGTTCATAGTGGTCAGGAGCTCATTATTTGCTTCTTTCATCTCTTGAACTTGTTTGACAATCTGTCTCGTGTCTTTGGAGAGTTGTTGCTTTTGTAAAAAATAGGAAAAACCAAAAAGTAAAATGAGTAGTAAAAGAGAGGTCATAAAGGCTGCGATAGAGCTTCTATGGAGAATTTCTTTTTGGAGAGATTTTTTAAAGGAATGAGACATCCGCTACCTCCTTGGAAGGGTTTTCTGTTATAAGTATAGCAGTTTAAAAATTCTAGAGCAAGGTAAAATAGAAAAGGTTTGGCTAAAATTTTTTAGCTAAACCTTTTGAAAAGTTAAGTATGTATTATAGATGCTTGTTATCTGCAAATAGCTAGAGCATTTCAAGGAAATGAACTAGAAATAACAATTAATATGATGGTTCAGAAATACCTTTTGATAATCAATAAGATCTTCAGGATGAAGTGCGTTGACTCCATCCATTTCATATTTCCGATTTAATAAACGATATTTGTTTTCACCAAATTGATGAAAAGGGAGTAGTTGAACTTGGTCGATATTTAATGAGTTAAATAGAGTAGCGAATTCTTCTGCATCCTCTAAACTATTGTTAAAATCAGGGATAACTGGGATTCTTAAAACGATAGTTTTATGTTGAGAAAAAGCATAATGAATGTTTTTAATAATCATTTGATTAAAAACTCCAGTCACTTTTTTATGTTTTATAGAATTATAATGTTTTAGGTCTGTGTAGATAAAATCCACATATTGGATTAAATCAACAAATTTTTCATGATCAACAAAGGCAGTAGTTTCAATGGCAGTGTGTATGTGATGTTCTTTAGCTGACTTTAAGATGGCTTTAGCAAATTCAAACTGAGCAAATATTTCACCCCCTGATAAAGTTAAACCTCCACCGGATTCTTCGTAAAATTCTTTATCTTTTAATACCTCTGTAATAATTTCTTCTACAGTTTTTTCTTCACCTACTAAAGTGAATTTTTCTCGTTGAGCATCTTTCATTTTTTCAGGTTTCATTCTTTGAGATTCAGGATTAGAACACCATGGACAGCGCAGAGGACATCCTTTTAAAAAAACAGTTGTACGAATACCCGGACCGTCATGAATTGAAAAGTGTTGAATATTAAAAATAATTCCTTTAGATATTTCCATAAGAGTTCCTCCTCTTTATAATTCTATCCTATCACAAAAACGAAAGAAAAACAATTACGAACGAAAGTTTAATTTGTTGTTTTTTGCTTTTTATTTTGGTAGAATAAAACGGAGGTGTAAAATGAAAAGATTGGAACAAATTATTAAATTAGTATCAGAATATGAAAAGATTGATGTTAATACATTATCGGAAAAATTAAATGTATCGAAAGTAACGATTAGAAAAGATTTAGATAAATTAGAGTCAAAAGGCTTATTACACAGAGAGCATGGATATGCTGTGTTAAATAGTGGAGATGACTTAAATGTACGCTTGTCAATTAATTATGAAATTAAGAGAAAAATTGTTCAAGAAGCAGTAAAATTGGTATCAGATAATGAAACAATAATGATAGAATCTGGTTCAACCTGTGCTTTACTTGCTGAGGAAATTTGCAAGCAAAAAAGAAATGTCACTATTGTAACAAATTCATTTTTTATAGCAAATTTTGTAAGAGGTTATGATTCATGTCGTGTTATTGTTCTTGGTGGAGAGTTTCAGAAAGATTCACAGGTTACCGTAGGACCTTTATTAAAAGAAATGATACAGACTTTTCATGTGCGTCAAGCTTTTGTTGGGACAGATGGCTACGATAAAGAGATGGGCTTTACAGGAAAAGATTTAATGCGCAGTGAGGTAGTTCAATATATTTCAGCAGCGTCGGATAAAGTCATTGTGCTAACTGACTCAAGTAAATTTGATAAAAGGGGTACAGTAAGAAGATTTGCTTTAAGTCAAGTCTATGAAGTAATAACAGACGAAAAACTTTCTAAACAAAATATAGCTACATTAGAAAATGCTGGGATAATGGTTAAGGTAGTTTCGTAAGAGGTTAAGTGTATGAATCAAGATAGGAATAAACTGCTCTCTAAAATTGCTTATCTGTATTATATTGAAAACTTAAATCAGTCACAAATAGCAGCAAAATTAGGAATTTATAGAACCTCTATTAGTAGAATGTTAACAGAAGCAAGGAATGCAGGAATTGTTAAAATTGAAATAGAGAATTTTGATACCAATATGTTTAAGTTGGAAAATTATGTAAAAGAAAAATATGGTCTGGAAAGTTTAGAAATTATTCCAAATGAATTTGATGACAATCCAACAATTTTATCTGAAAGAATTTCTCAAGTTGCAGCAGGTGTCCTTAGGAATTTAATTGATGATAATATGAAAATTGGCTTTTCTTGGGGAAAAAGTTTAAGTAATTTAGTAGATTTAATCCACAGCAAAAGTGTTCGAAATGTTCACTTCTATCCTCTAGCAGGTGGTCCTAGTCACATACACGCTAAATACCATGTGAATACACTGATTTATGAAATGTCTAGAAAATTTCATGGAGAGTGTACATTTATGAATGCAACAATTGTGCAAGAAAATAAATTGTTAGCAGATGGTATTTTGCAATCAAGATATTTTGAAGATTTGAAAAATAGTTGGAAAGATTTAGATATAGTTGTGGTTGGGATTGGTGATTTTAGTAATAAAGGAAAACATCAATGGTTAGACATGCTTACAGAGGATGACTTTAAAGAATTGACAAAAGTTAAAACTGTAGGGGAAATTTGTTGTCGATTCTTTGATTCAAAAGGTAAAGAAGTTTATGAGAACTTACAGGAAAGAACGATAGCAATCTCTTTGGAAGATTTAAAAAATATTCCTCAAAGTTTAGCTGTTGCTTATGGTGATACGAAAGTATCTGCGATTCTTTCTGTATTGCGTGCTAATCTAGTAAATCATCTGATTACAGATAAAAATACAATTTTAAAAGTTTTAGAAGAAGATGGTGATTTTTCTTTTCGAAATATTTTATGCGAGTGAAAATGATAGACTGATATCAGTTTATCGTTTTTTCTTTTTAATCAATTGCACATTTGTGCTTATATAAATAAAAATAGTTTATTTGTTGTCTTTAGATTGACAAGTTTATTATGTAGTTGTATTCTATAGTTACAAAAGAAAATTTTAAAATTTCAAATGAAAAAGCTTTTTACATAGTGAAATGAGGAGGAATTTATGGAAATTATTGTTCCAGATCAAATTATCATGGGTTTAATTTTATATGCTGGCGATGCGAAACAACATATTTATAAAGCGTTAGATTATATAAAAAACGGTACATGTGAACGATGTGAAGAAGAAATCCAGTTAGCTGATGCAGCCTTATTAGAAGCCCATAATCTACAAACAAAATTCTTGGCACAGGAAGCGTCTGGTACAAAGACAGAAATAACAGCTCTCTTTGTTCATTCACAAGATCATCTCATGACTAGTATGACGGAGATTAATTTAATCAAAGAAATTATTAGTTTGAGAAAAGAACTTCACAAAAAATAATACTAGAGTATTAACATAGAGGAGGAAAATATAATGGTGAAGATTGGTTTGTTTTGTGCAGCAGGCTTTTCTACTGGTATGCTTGTAAATAATATGAAAATTGCAGCGCAATCTAGTGGAGTTGAGGCAGAAATAGAGGCATTTTCTCAGTCTAAATTAGCGGATTATGCCCCAAATCTAGATGTTGCACTGTTGGGGCCTCAAGTTGCTTATACATTAGATAAATCAAAAGAAATTTGTGATAAGTGTGATGTTCCGATAGCTGTTATTCCGATGATGGACTATGGTATGTTAGATGGGAAAAAAGTATTAGATTTGGCCCTATCTTTGATTAGTGGGTAAGAAAAGGAGGTTTATTATGGCAAAGATGGATGTTCAAAAAATCATTGCACCTATGATGAAGTTTGTGAATATGCGTGGTATTATAGCTCTAAAAGATGGTATGTTAGCAATTTTGCCATTGACAGTAGTTGGTAGTTTATTCTTGATTATGGGACAATTGCCATTTGAAGGATTAAACAAGAGCATTGCTAGTGTATTTGGAGCAAATTGGACAGAGCCGTTTATGCAAGTATATTCAGGAACTTTTGCGATTATGGGTCTAATTTCTTGTTTTTCAATTGCCTATTCTTATGCTAAGAATAGCGGAGTAGAGGCTTTGCCAGCTGGGGTTCTATCTGTATCTGCATTCTTTATTTTGCTAAGATCATCTTATATCCCTAAACAAGGTGAGGCAATTGGGGATGCTATTAGTAAAGTTTGGTTTGGAGGTCAAGGAATTATCGGTGCTATCATTATAGGTTTGGTAGTAGGAAGTATTTATACCTTCTTTATAAAGAGAAAAATTGTTATTAAGATGCCAGAACAAGTTCCACAAGCTATTGCGAAACAGTTTGAAGCAATGATTCCAGCATTTGTAATTTTCTTACTTTCTATGATTGTATATATTTTAGCGAGCTCATTGACTAATGGCGGAACATTCATAGAAATGATTTATTCTGCTATTCAAGTTCCATTGCAAGGTTTAACTGGATCTTTGTATGGTGCAATTGGAATTGCATTCTTTATATCATTTTTGTGGTGGTTTGGTGTTCATGGACAATCGGTAGTAAATGGAGTAGTGACAGCTCTGCTTTTATCTAATCTTGATGCTAATAAAGCTATGTTAGCCTCTGGGAATCTATCATTAGAAAATGGTGCACATATTGTTACTCAACAATTTTTAGATTCATTTTTAATTCTATCTGGTTCAGGGATTACGTTTGGACTTGTAGTTGCGATGCTTTTTGCATCAAAATCTAAACAGTACCAAGCGTTAGGGAAAGTAGCAGCTTTTCCAGCAATATTTAACGTAAATGAGCCAGTTGTATTTGGATTTCCGATTGTCATGAATCCAGTTATGTTTGTACCTTTCATTCTTGTTCCTGTACTTGCAGCTGTTATAGTATATGGAGCTATTGCAACAGGTTTCATGCAGCCATTTTCAGGAGTTACATTACCTTGGAGCACCCCAGCTATTATATCAGGATTTATGGTTGGTGGATGGCAAGGAGTTATTACTCAGCTGGTGATATTAGCGATGTCTACATTAGTTTATTTCCCATTCTTTAAAGTACAGGATCGTTTAGCTTGTCAGAATGAAGCATGATAATTCTAAAAAAACATTTGTGTATTATCATTAAACACACACATTTGTGCTAAAAATTAGAGAGTTAAAGTTTTTCTAGTTAAAAGCTTGAAATTTTCTAAAAAACCAGGTATTATATTTTCGAAAGAAACAAAAATATTTTCGAAAGAAACAAAAATATTTTCGAAAGAAAGGTGCTTATTATGGTAAATAAAGAAGTAGCAAGAACGACAATTAAGACAGAATATTTTGGTAGCCTTACTGAAAGGATGAACAAATATCGAGAAGATGTTTTAAATAAAAAACCTTATATTGATGCTGAGAGAGCGGTTCTAGCAACACGCGCTTATGATCGATATAAGGAACAACCTAATGTCCTAAAACGCGCCTATATGCTGAAAGAAATTTTGGAAAATATGACTATCTATATCGAAGAAGAATCTATGATTGCGGGAAATCAAGCTTCTTCCAATAAAGATGCTCCTATTTTTCCAGAATATACGCTAGAATTTGTTCTCAATGAGTTGGATCTTTTTGAAAAGCGTGATGGAGATGTTTTCTATATTACTGAAGAAACAAAAGAACAACTTAGAAGTATTGCTCCGTTTTGGGAAAATAATAATTTACGTGCTAGAGCTGGTGCCTTGTTACCTGAAGAAGTGTCTGTTTATATGGAAACAGGATTCTTCGGTATGGAAGGTAAGATGAATTCTGGAGATGCTCACTTAGCAGTTAACTATCAGAAACTGTTGCAATTTGGTTTAAGAGGTTTTGAAGAGCGAGCTCGTAAAGCGAAAGCAGCTCTAGATTTAACAGATCCAGCAAGTATTGATAAATATCATTTTTACGACTCTATATTTATCGTAATCGATGCTATTAAAGTATATGCAAATCGCTTTGTTGCTCTTGCTAAAAATTTAGCCGAAAATGCAAATCCTAAACGTAAGAAAGAATTACTTGAGATTGCAGATATTTGCTCTAGAGTCCCATATGAACCGGCAACTACTTTTGCAGAAGCTATTCAATCAGTTTGGTTTATTCAATGTATTTTACAAATTGAATCTAATGGCCACTCTCTTTCATATGGTCGTTTTGATCAATATATGTATCCATATATGAAGGCTGATTTAGAAAGTGGTAAAGAAACAGAAGATAGCATTGTTGAACGTCTGACAAATCTTTGGATTAAGACAATTACAATTAATAAGGTTCGCAGTCAAGCACATACATTTTCTTCAGCAGGAAGTCCTTTATATCAAAATGTTACCATTGGTGGACAGACTCGAGATAAGAAGGATGCTGTTAACCCATTATCTTATTTGGTATTAAAATCAGTTGCACAAACCCATCTACCGCAACCTAATCTAACTGTACGTTACCATGCAGGTTTAGATGCTCGTTTCATGAATGAGTGTATTGAAGTGATGAAACTTGGTTTTGGTATGCCTGCATTTAATAATGATGAGATTATTATTCCTTCTTTTATTGCAAAAGGAGTATTGGAAGATGATGCTTATGATTACAGTGCCATTGGATGTGTTGAAACGGCAGTTCCAGGGAAATGGGGCTATCGTTGCACAGGTATGAGTTATATGAACTTCCCTAAGGTTCTACTTATCACGATGAATGATGGAATTGATCCGGCTTCGGGTAAACGGTTTGCACCAAGCTTTGGTCATTTTAAGGATATGAAGAACTTTTCTGAATTAGAAAATGCTTGGGATAAAACACTAAGATATTTGACACGAATGAGTGTTATTGTTGAAAATTCTATTGATTTATCATTGGAACGAGAAGTTCCTGATATTCTATGTTCAGCATTGACTGATGATTGTATTGGTCGTGGAAAACACCTTAAAGAAGGTGGAGCAGTATATGATTATATATCAGGTTTGCAAGTTGGAATTGCAAATTTGTCGGATTCATTAGCTGCAATTAAAAAATTGGTATTTGAGGAAGAACGTATAAGCCCAAGTCAGCTTTGGCATGCACTGGAAACAGATTATGCCGGGGAAGAAGGTAAGGTCATTCAAGAAATGTTGATTCATGATGCACCTAAGTACGGTAATGATGATGATTATGCCGACAAATTGGTTACTGCTGCTTATGACATTTATGTTGATGAAATTGCTAAATATCCTAATACACGTTATGGAAGAGGTCCTATTGGAGGAATTCGTTATTCAGGAACATCTTCTATCTCAGCCAACGTAGGACAGGGACGTGGAACATTAGCAACGCCAGATGGACGCAACGCGGGTACACCGTTAGCAGAGGGTTGTTCACCATCACATAATATGGATCAACACGGCCCTACATCTGTTTTAAAATCTGTTTCAAAATTACCAACAGATGAAATCGTAGGTGGGGTTCTCTTAAATCAGAAAGTAAATCCTCAAACGTTAGCCAAAGAAGAAGATAAATTAAAACTAATTGCTTTGTTACGAACATTCTTTAATCGTTTACATGGGTACCATATTCAATACAATGTTGTTTCCAGAGAGACGTTGATTGACGCTCAGAAACATCCTGAAAAACACAGAGATTTAATTGTTCGTGTTGCAGGATACTCTGCATTCTTCAATGTTCTTTCTAAGGCAACCCAAGATGATATTATAGGACGTACTGAGCATACATTGTAAAATAAAGAGGTTCTTTTTATGGAATTTATGCTTGACACATTAAATTTAGATGAGATTAAAAAATGGTCTGAAATTTTACCGCTAGCTGGGGTAACTTCAAATCCCACTATTGCAAAAAGAGAGGGTTCTATTAATTTTTTTGAACGAATCAAAGATGTAAGAGAATTGATTGGCTCTGCACCCTCTATTCATGTTCAGGTGATTTCTCAAGATTTTGAAGGCATCTTAAAGGATGCTCATGAAATTCGAGGACAAGCAGGAGATGATGTATTTATCAAAGTACCTGTTACTCCAGCTGGATTACGTGCAATAAAGGTGCTAAAAAAAGAGGGCTACCATATCACTGCAACAGCTATTTATACGGTTATTCAGGGATTCTTAGCTATCGAAGCAGGAGCGGATTACCTAGCTCCATATTATAATAGGATGGAAAATCTGAACATTGATTCAAATTCTGTCATTCGTCAATTAGCTCTTGCTATTGATAGACAGAACTCTCCTAGTAAGATTTTAGCTGCATCCTTTAAAAATGTAGCACAAGTAAATAATTCTTTAGCTGCAGGTGCGCATGCTGTTACAGCAGGAGCAGATGTTTTTGAATCAGCTTTCGCCATGCCATCTATCCAAAAGGCGGTTGATGATTTTTCTGACGATTGGTTTGTTATTCAAAATAGTCGTTCCATTTAGATAGAGAGGAGATACATATGAGAATTTTTGCTAGTCCTTCTAGATATATTCAGGGGGAAAATGCCTTGTTTGAAAATGCCAAATCAATTTTGGATTTGGGAAATCGTCCTATTCTATTATGCGATCAGTTGGTTTATGATATTGTTGGAAAACGATTTGAAGATTACCTACATAGGTATGGTTTCCATATTGTTCTGACGCTATTTAATGGTGAAGCTTCTGACAATGAAATCAATCGAGTTGTTGCCTTGGCTGAGAAAGAAAATTGTGATAGTATTATCGGTCTTGGTGGGGGAAAGACGATTGATAGCGCAAAAGCTATTGCAGATTTAATTGAAAAGCCTGTTATTATTGCTCCAACAATTGCATCGACCGACGCACCTGTATCTGCTTTATCTGTTATTTATACAGATGAAGGTGCATTTGATCATTATCTATTTTATTCTAAAAATCCAGATTTAGTTTTGGTTGATACAAAAGTTATTTCACAAGCCCCTAAGCGTTTATTAGCATCTGGTATTGCAGATGGTTTAGCAACTTGGGTTGAGGCGCGTGCGGTTATGCAGGCAAATGGAAAAACTATGTTGGGACAACAGCAAACGTTGGCTGGAGTTGCAATTGCGAAGAAATGTGAAGAAACGCTGTTTGCAGATGGTTTACAGGCTATGGCAGCTTGTGAAGCTAAAGTGGTGACACCAGCATTAGAAAATATTGTTGAAGCTAATACTTTATTGAGTGGCCTAGGTTTTGAAAGTGGAGGATTAGCTGCGGCGCATGCAATTCATAATGGTTTTACTGCATTGACAGGTGACATTCATCATTTAACACATGGTGAAAAAGTAGCTTATGGAACTTTGGTACAACTATTATTGGAAAATAGACCTAAAGAAGAACTTGATAAGTATATTGAGTTTTACAAAAAAATTGGTATGCCAACAACTCTAAAAGAAATGCATTTAGATCAAGTTGGATATGATGATTTAATAAAAGTTGGTAAACAAGCAACTATGGAGGGTGAGACAATCCATCAGATGCCGTTTAAGATTTCGCCTTCAGATGTTGCTCAAGCTATCATCGCTGTAGACGCCTATGTAAATTCAAAATAAACAATAAGGACTACTGTTTTCCAAATGGTAGTCTTTTATTGATCCTCGTATTGAATTCGACGTTCTTCATAAATCAAAAAGCGACATAGGTTGTCGGCTATTTATTATAAATACATTAATTAGCATTCCAGTCGTATCTTCGGTCTAAAATTAGTGTTTTGTGTTATAAGAGATAAGCTTCTTGTTTTGCTCTTGATTTCCCGCATATAGGATAAAAAAGTGGGTGATAGAGCAATTCAGAGCCATCAAAATTAATGAAATACAGTATACAGTTTTTTCTTTTAACACATTTCAAATTCCCTCAAAAATGGTATAATAGTAACATCACAAAATTGGAGAGAGACCATGAGTTTTTACAATCATAAAGAAATTGAGCCTAAGTGGCAGGGCTACTGGGCAGAACATCATACATTTAAGACAGGAACAGATACATCAAAACCGAAGTTTTATGCTCTCGATATGTTCCCTTATCCGTCTGGAGCGGGTCTACACGTAGGTCACCCAGAAGGTTATACTGCAACCGATATTCTCAGCCGTTACAAACGTGCGCAAGGTTACAATGTCCTTCACCCAATGGGATGGGATGCCTTTGGTTTGCCTGCAGAGCAATACGCTATGGATACAGGGAATGACCCAGCAGAATTTACAGCGGAAAATATTGCCAACTTCAAACGCCAAATCAATGCGCTTGGATTTTCCTACGACTGGAATCGTGAAGTTAACACAACAGATCCAAACTACTACAAGTGGACGCAATGGATTTTCACTAAGCTTTACGAAAAAGGCTTGGCCTATGAAGCGGAAGTACCGGTAAACTGGGTTGAAGAATTGGGAACAGCCATTGCTAACGAAGAGGTCCTTCCTGATGGAACATCTGAGCGTGGGGGTTATCCAGTTGTCCGCAAACCAATGCGCCAATGGATGCTCAAAATCACGGCCTATGCAGAGCGCTTGCTCAATGACTTAGATGAACTTGATTGGCCAGAGTCCATCAAGGACATGCAACGCAACTGGATTGGTAAATCAACTGGTGCTAATGTAACCTTCAAGGTTAAGGGAACTGATAAGGAATTCACAGTCTTTACCACTCGTCCTGATACTCTTTTCGGTGCGACTTTCACCGTTTTGGCTCCTGAGCATGAACTAGTAGATGCCATCACAAGCACAGAGCAAGCAGAAGCAGTAGCAGACTACAAACACCAAGCTAGCCTCAAGTCTGACTTGGCTCGTACAGATCTTGCCAAGGAAAAAACAGGGGTTTGGACTGGTGCTTATGCCATCAACCCTGTTAATGGCAAGGAAATTCCAATCTGGATTGCGGACTATGTTCTTGCTAGCTATGGAACAGGTGCGGTCATGGCTGTGCCAGCCCACGACCAACGTGACTGGGAATTTGCCAAACAATTTGACCTTCCAATCGTCGAAGTACTTGAAGGTGGAAATGTAGCAGAAGCTGCCTACACAGAAGATGGCCTTCACGTTAATTCAGACTTCCTAGATGGACTCAACAAAGAAGATGCTATTGCCAAGATTGTGGCTTGGTTGGAAGAAAAAGGCTGTGGACAAGAGAAGGTTACTTACCGTCTCCGCGACTGGCTCTTTAGCCGTCAACGTTACTGGGGTGAGCCAATTCCTATCATTCATTGGGAAGATGGAACTTCAACAGCTGTTCCTGAAAGTGAATTGCCACTTGTCTTGCCTGTAACCAAGGACATCCGCCCTTCAGGTACAGGGGAAAGTCCACTAGCTAACTTGACAGACTGGCTTGAAGTGATTCGTGAAGATGGTGTCAAAGGTCGTCGTGAAACCAACACCATGCCACAATGGGCAGGTTCAAGCTGGTATTACCTCCGCTATATTGATCCACACAATACTGAGAAATTGGCTGATGAGGACCTTCTCAAACAATGGTTGCCAGTAGATATCTACGTGGGTGGTGCAGAGCATGCTGTTCTTCACTTGCTCTATGCTCGTTTCTGGCACAAATTCCTCTATGACCTCGGTGTTGTTCCAACTAAGGAACCATTCCAAAAACTCTTTAACCAAGGAATGATTTTGGGAACAAGCTACCGTGACCATCGTGGAGCGCTTGTGGCGACTGACAAGGTTGAAAAACGTGATGGTTCTTTCTTCCATGTGGAGACAGGAGAAGAGTTGGAGCAAGCACCAGCTAAGATGTCTAAATCGCTTAAGAACGTTGTTAACCCAGACGATGTGGTGGAACAATACGGTGCCGATACCCTTCGTGTTTATGAAATGTTTATGGGACCACTTGATGCTTCGATTGCTTGGTCAGAAGAAGGTCTGGAAGGAAGCCGTAAATTCCTTGACCGTGTTTACCGTTTGATGACAAGCAAGGAAATTGTTGCAGAAAACAATGGCTCTCTCGACAAGGTTTACAACGAAACCGTTAAAGCTGTCACAGAGCAAATCGAGTCCCTCAAATTCAACACAGCCATTGCTCAACTTATGGTCTTTGTCAACGCTGCTAACAAGGAAGACAAACTCTATGTGGACTACGCCAAAGGCTTTATCCAATTGATTGCCCCATTTTCACCTCACTTGGCAGAAGAACTCTGGCAAACAGTTGCGGCAACAGGTGAGTCAATCTCTTACGTGGCTTGGCCAACATGGGACGAAAGCAAATTGGTTGAAGACGAAATCGAAATCGTTGTCCAAATCAAAGGAAAAGTTCGTGCCAAACTCATGGTCGCTAAAGACCTATCACGCGAAGAATTGCAAGAAATTGCTCTAGCGGATGAAAAAGTCAAAGCAGAAATTGACGGTAAGGACATCGTGAAAGTGATTAGTGTACCTAATAAGCTGGTAAATATCGTTGTGAAATAAGATAGGAATCCTTCAGAGTAGAATCTGGGGGATTTTTTGAATCTTCTTATGAAAGTATGATATACTATGGGCAACTATAAAGTTTGAAAACTGAAACAAGGAGAATACTATGCCAGTAAATGAATATGGTCAGATGATTGGTGAGTCAATGGAAGGTTATACACCAGGTGAACTGCCTTCTATTGATTTCTTAGAAGGGCGTTATGCTGGGATAGAGGCTCTTTCAGTGGAAAAGCATGCGGAGGATTTATTAGCTGTTTATGGTCCTGATACTCCTCGGGAGATGTGGACCTACCTCTTTCAGGGACCCGTAGCAGATATGGAGGAGCTGGTTACCCTTTTAAATCAGATGTTGGCTCGTAAGGACCGTTTTTACTATGCAATCATAGACAAGACAACTGGTAAGGCTTTGGGAACTTTTTCTCTCATGCGCATTGACCAGAATAACCGAGTAATAGAAGTGGGAGCTGTCACTTTTTCTCCAAAACTCAGGGGGACACGGATAGGGACAGAAGCCCAGTACCTCTTGGCTTGCTATGTCTTTGAGGAGCTTAACTATCGTCGCTATGAGTGGAAATGCGATGCTCTTAACCTGCCATCAAGACGAGCAGCGGAACGTTTGGGCTTTATTTATGAAGGAACCTTCCGTCAGGCAGTGGTTTATAAGGGGCGCACGAGGGATACGGATTGGTTGTCTATGATTGATAAGGACTGGCCAAAAGTCAAAGCTCGTTTGGAAACATGGTTGCGTCCTGAAAATTTTGACAAAAATGGACAGCAGTACAAGAGCTTGAGAGAACTCTAAGAGGTGTTGAGATGATTACTATTAAAAAGCAAGAAATTGTCAAGCTAGAGGATGTTTTGCATCTCTATCAGGCTGTCGGTTGGACAAATTATACCCATCAACCAGAGATGCTGGAGCAGGCCTTATCTCATTCATTAGTGATTTATGTGGCGCTTGATGGCGATGCTGTGGTGGGCTTGATTCGTTTGGTTGGAGATGGATTCTCATCAATACTGGTTCAGGATTTAATCGTTTTACCTATCTATCAGCGTCAAGGGATAGGCAGTGCTTTGATGAAAGAGGCTTTAGAGGATTACAAAGATGCCTATCAAGTCCAGCTGGTGACAGAACAGACAGAAAGAACCTTGGAATTCTATCGTTCTATGGGCTTTGAAATCTTATCCACCTATAATTGTATAGGTATGACTTGGGTGAATCGTAAAAAATAACAAAACTTGTTTTTTCTTAAGCAAAGTTTAAGGCTGGTCTAGTATTATATAGTCATTAAATAAAGACCTCCTAACTTTATTTAATGAAATCCTAAAACTTTTTTCATCATAATCTCCTAATGAAGTCACCCAATCAGGTGGCTTTTTTGTAGGGTGAGGTGATGCTGATAGAAATTTTTTTAAAAATGGTAGAATTTGAGAAAAGTTAAGCTAGTTTTAAGTTTCGTCTTGTATCATATAGTTATTAAATAAAGACCTCCTAACTTTATTTAATAAAATCCTAAACTTTTCTTTTTCATAATAATCTCCCTTGACTCCACCCAATCAGGTGGAGTTTTTTGGCTCTATTTCAGGCTTTTGGGGACTATTCTAAAAATCATTTTTCGATATTTTTCTGATTTTGGTCGGGGAATTGGCGGGAATCTTTTTAGCGAATATGACTAAGAAATAGGTCTGTTGCTATTTAAGTGAATTCAACCTTAATTTGATTGTAGGTGACTGTTAATTGAAGGAATGGAACTATTGTAATGACGATTTTACTTGTCCAGTAGTGGCGTATTAAATGAGGAGTGACATGTAAGCTTGTCTCTTCGTTTACGAAATCAAAATTTTTATGAAATTGATAGAATCCCTAACTTTCTCTTAATCTTGACCGTTTTGTTGTACAGTGGTTAAAGCTTGAAAAGTCGAGAATATAAACATTTGACAAAATTTGTGAACTGTAGGATAATGGAGAGGAATTAAGGATTAGTTCTATATCATAGGCTAGAAAAGACTCCAAGCTCACGACCAAATAAGCTTGGGGTCTTTTTTGACACTATTTGTCCTCGTTTAGCCATTTATCGACTAATCGAAGAACGACACCGACCACAATTGGTTCGATGATAGTTTTGAGTACTAATTCCATCATGGGCTATCTCACCTCCTTTCGTAGGTGGTGTAGTAGTGCCGTAGAATATTATTCCACATAAGTGTTAAACTCGGGAGGCACCAATCCAGTGGCTTTTTTGTTTGTGGCTTTGTTTTTTGATATAATAGAGCCATGAGTAGAATTTTAGATAATGAGATAATGGGGGATGAGGAGTTAGTAGAACGCACGCTCCGTCCTCAGTACTTACGTGAATATATTGGGCAGGACAAGGTCAAGGACCAGCTCCAAATCTTTATCGAGGCTGCCAAAATGCGGGATGAAGCGTTGGATCATGTCCTCTTATTTGGGCCTCCAGGTTTAGGGAAAACGACCATGGCTTTTGTTATTGCCAACGAACTAGGTGTCAATCTCAAGCAGACTTCGGGTCCAGTCATTGAAAAAGCCGGAGATCTGGTAGCGATTTTGAATGACTTAGAGCCTGGTGATGTCCTTTTTATTGATGAGATTCATCGCTTGCCCATGTCGGTGGAAGAGGTGCTTTATAGTGCTATGGAGGACTTCTACATTGATATCATGATTGGGGCTGGTGAAGGCAGTCGCAGTGTTCATTTGGAGTTACCACCTTTTACCTTGATTGGTGCGACGACTCGGGCTGGTATGCTCTCAAATCCACTACGGGCACGTTTTGGGATTACGGGGCATATGGAGTATTATGCCCATGCTGACTTGACGGAAATTGTCGAGCGGACGGCAGATATTTTTGAGATGGAAATCACTCATGAGGCAGCATCTGAATTAGCCCTACGTAGTCGTGGAACCCCTCGTATTGCCAATCGTCTCCTCAAACGCGTGCGCGATTTTGCCCAGATTATAGGGAATGGGGTTATCGATGATCTTATTACTGATAAGGCTTTGACTATGCTGGATGTTGACCATGAAGGTCTGGACTATGTGGACCAGAAAATCCTTCGCACCATGATTGAGATGTACGGTGGTGGTCCTGTTGGTCTAGGAACTCTTTCTGTTAACATAGCAGAAGAACGTGAGACAGTTGAAGATATGTATGAGCCTTACTTGATTCAAAAAGGTTTTATCATGCGGACACGGTCTGGACGGGTGGCGACTGCTAAGGCATATGAACATTTAGGGTATGAATATATTGAAAAATAAGGCTGAAATTTTAGACTCTTTCAGAGAAAATCCGGATATGATGGCTATTTTGACTATCATCCGAAACCTTGGTCTGAAAGATTCTTGGTTGGCAGCAGGTTCTGTCAGAAATTTTATCTGGAATCTCTTGTCAGACAGACCAGCATTTGATCTTGAAACAGATGTAGATGTGATTTTCTTTGATCCGGATATTTCTTATGAGGAAACCTTGTTCCTAGAGAAAAAGTTGAGAGCGGATTTTCCTCAGTATCAGTGGGAATTGAAAAATCAGGTCTATATGCACCAGCACAGCCCTCATACTGCTCCCTATAGCAGCTCTTGTGATGCTATGAGTAAGTATCCAGAACGATGTACGGCTGTTGGACTGCGCTTGAATGAAGAATCTGATTTTGAACTCTATGCACCTTATGGTTTGGAGGATATTTTGAATTTTCAAGTTCGTCCAACTCCTCATTTTTTAGAGAATCAAGACCGAATGGTTCTCTATCAAACACGATTATCCAAGAAAAATTGGCAGGAGAAATGGAAAAATTTGATTTTTAAAAATACTTAAGGAAACTTTAAGCTAGGAAGTGTATACTAAGTTCATAAGTTAAGAAGATCTTAACTTAAACTCCTAAAACTTTTTCATAATAATCTCCCTATAAAAAATAGAGTCGCCCAATCAGGCGGCTTATTTTTTTGAAAAATGGGCTTGGTGCCTGAGAATAATACTCAATGAAAATCAAAGAGCAAACTAGGAAGCTAGCTGCAGGTTGCTCAAAACACTGTTTTGAGGTTGCAGATAGAGCTGACGTGGTTTGAATTTGATTTTCGAAGAGTATAAATAGCTTAGTGATAGAAGAAAATAGGGAAATATGGTATAATGAAACGATAGATTTTTGAATAGGAATAAGATCATGTTTGGATTTTTTAAGAAAGATAAGGCTGTGGAAGTAGAGGTTCCGACACAGGTTCCTGCTCATATCGGCATCATCATGGATGGGAATGGCCGTTGGGCTAAAAAACGTATGCAACCGCGAGTCTTTGGACACAAGGCGGGTATGGAAGCATTGCAAACTGTGACCAAGGCAGCCAATAAACTGGGTGTTAAGGTTATTACGGTTTATGCTTTTTCTACAGAAAACTGGACCCGTCCAGATCAGGAAGTCAAGTTTATCATGAACTTGCCAGTAGAGTTTTATGACAATTATGTCCCTGAACTGCATGCGAATAATGTTAAGATTCAAATGATTGGGGAGACGGACCGACTGCCTAAGCAAACCTTTGAAGCTTTAACCAAGGCTGAGGAATTGACTAAGAACAATACAGGTTTGATTCTTAACTTTGCTCTTAACTATGGTGGACGTGCTGAGATTACGCAGGCGCTTAAGTTGATTTCCCAGGATGTTTTAGATGCCAAAATCAACCCAGGTGACATCACAGAGGAATTGATTGGCAACTATCTCTTTACCCAGCATTTGCCTAAGGACTTACGAGATCCGGACTTGATTATCCGTACTAGTGGAGAATTGCGTTTGAGTAATTTCCTTCCATGGCAAGGAGCCTACAGTGAGCTCTATTTTACGGACACCTTGTGGCCTGATTTTGACGAGGCGGCCTTGCAGGAAGCCATTCTTGCCTACAATCGTCGTCATCGCCGATTTGGAGGAGTTTAGGAGGAAATATGACACAGGATTTACAGAAAAGAACCTTGTTTGCAGGGATTGCCCTGGCTATTTTCCTACCAATTTTAATGATTGGGGGACTCTTGCTTCAGATAGCAATTGGAATCATAGCCATGCTAGCCATGCATGAACTTTTGAAGATGAGAGGTCTAGAGACCATGACGATGGAGGGCCTCTTGACCCTCTTTGCAACCTTTGCTTTGACCATTCCCTTGGAGAATTACCTGACTTTTTTACCAGTTGATGGGAATGTAGTTGCCTATAGTGTTTTGATTTCAATTATGTTAGGAACGACTGTTTTTAGCAAGTCCTATACGATTGAGGATGCTGTTTTCCCTCTTGCTATGAGCTTTTATGTGGGCTTTGGTTTTAATGCTCTATTAGATGCTAGAATTGCAGGTTTAGATAAGGCACTATTAGCCTTGTGTATTGTTTGGGCAACAGACAGTGGTGCCTATCTTGTTGGGATGAACTATGGTAAACGAAAACTAGCTCCGACAGTTTCTCCAAATAAAACCTTTGAGGGTGCCTTGGGTGGTATTTTAGGTGCGATTTTAGTAACCATCATCTTTATGATGTTTGACAGAACAGTTGCTCTTCCGTATGGAATTTACAAGATGTCCGTCTTTGCTATTTTCTTTAGCATTGCTGGACAATTTGGTGATTTACTAGAAAGTTCGATCAAGCGTCACTTTGGTGTCAAGGATTCTGGGAAATTTATCCCTGGACATGGTGGTGTTTTGGATCGTTTTGATAGTATGTTGCTTGTATTTCCAATCATGCACTTGTTTGGACTCTTTTAATCAAAAGACGGAGGAAATACTATGCTCGGAATTTTAACCTTTATTCTGGTTTTCGGGATTATTGTGGTAGTGCACGAGTTCGGACACTTCTACTTTGCCAAGAAATCAGGGATTCTAGTGCGTGAATTTGCCATTGGAATGGGCCCCAAAATCTTTGCTCACATTGGCAAGGATGGAACGGCCTATACCATTCGAATCTTGCCTCTGGGTGGCTATGTTCGCATGGCCGGTTGGGGTGATGATACAACTGAAATCAAGACAGGAACTCCTGTCAGTTTGACTCTTGCTGATGATGGTAAGGTTAAGCGCATCAATCTTTCTGGTAAAAAATTAGATCAAACAGCTCTTCCTATGCAGGTGACCCAGTTTGACTTTGAAGACAAGCTTTTTATCAAGGGTTTGGTTCTGGAAGAAGAAAAAACATTTGCAGTAGATCACGATGCAACGGTTGTGGAAGCAGATGGTACTGAGGTTCGGATTGCTCCCTTGGATGTTCAATATCAAAATGCAACTATCTGGGGCAAACTCATTACCAACTTTGCAGGACCTATGAATAACTTTATCTTAGGTGTCGTTGTTTTTTGGATTTTAATCTTCATGCAGGGTGGCGTCAGAGATGTTGATACTAACCAGTTCCATGTCATGCCCCAAGGGGCTTTGGCCAAGGTGGGAGTGCCAGAAACGGCACAAATTACCAAGATTGGCTCACATGAGATTAACAACTGGGAAAGCTTGATTCAGGCTGTGGAAACAGAAACCAAAGATAAGACGGCCCCGACTTTGGATGTGACTATTTCTGAAAAGGGGAGTGACAAACAAGTCACTGTTACACCCGAAGAAAGTCAAGGCCGTTACCTTCTAGGTGTTCAACCGGGGATTAAGTCAGATTTTGTATCCATGTTTGTAGGTGGTTTTACAACTGCTACTGACTCGGCCCTCCGAATTCTCTCAGAACTGAAAAATTTGATTTTCCAACCGGATTTGAACAAGCTGGGTGGACCTGTTGCTATCTTTAAGGCAAGTAGTGATGCCGCTAAAAATGGAATTGAGAATGTCTTGTACTTCTTGGCAATGATTTCCATCAATATCGGGATTTTTAATCTTATTCCGATTCCAGCTCTGGATGGTGGTAAGATTGTGCTCAATATCCTAGAAGCCATCCGCCGAAAACCATTGAAACAAGAAATTGAAACCTATGTCACCTTGGCTGGAGTGGTCATCATGGTTGTCTTGATGATTGCTGTGACTTGGAATGACATCATGCGACTCTTTTTTAGATAATCGAGGAATATTATGAAACAAAGTAAAATGCCTATCCCAACGCTTCGCGAAATGCCAAGCGATGCTCAAGTTATCAGCCATGCTCTTATGTTGCGAGCTGGCTATGTTCGTCAAGTATCTGCAGGTGTTTATTCTTACCTACCACTTGCCAACCGTGTGATTGAAAAAGCTAAAAACATCATGCGCCAAGAATTCGACAAGATTGGTGCGGTTGAGATGTTGGCTCCTGCCCTTCTCAGTGCAGAATTGTGGCGCGAATCAGGTCGTTACGAAACTTATGGTGAAGACCTTTACAAGCTAAAAAACCGTGAAAAATCAGACTTTATCCTAGGTCCAACTCACGAAGAAACCTTTACAGCTATTGTTCGTGATTCTGTTAAGTCTTACAAGCAATTGCCACTCAACCTTTACCAAATCCAGCCTAAGTATCGTGATGAAAAACGCCCACGTAATGGACTTCTTCGTACACGTGAGTTCATCATGAAGGATGCTTACAGTTTCCACGCTAACTATGATAGCTTGGACAGTGTTTATGATGAGTATAAGGCTGCTTATGAGCGTATTTTTACTCGTAGTGGTTTAGACTTCAAGGCTATCATTGGTGACGGTGGAGCCATGGGTGGTAAGGACAGCCAAGAATTTATGGCCATTACACCTGCCCGTACAGACCTTGACCGCTGGGTTGTCTTGGATAAGTCAGTTGCTTCATTTGACGAAATTCCTGCAGAAGTGCAAGAAGAAATCAAGGCAGAATTGCTCAAATGGATGGTTTCTGGTGAAGATACCATTGCTTACTCAAGTGAGTCTAGCTATGCGGCTAACTTAGAAATGGCAACAAACGAGTACAAACCAAGCAACCGTGTTGTCGCTGAAGAAGAAGTGACTCGTGTTGCAACTCCAGATGTTAAATCAATTGATGAAGTTGCAGCCTTCCTCAATGTTCCAGAAGAACAAACAATTAAAACCCTCTTCTACATGGCAGATGGTGAGCTTGTTGTAGCCCTTCTAGTTGGAAATGACCAACTCAATGAAGTTAAGTTGAAAAACCACTTGGGAGCAGATTTCTTTGACGTTGCTAGCGAAGAAGAAGTGGCGAATCTTGTTCAAGCAGGATTTGGTTCACTTGGCCCAGTTGCTTTGCCAGAGAATATTAAAATTATTGCAGATCGTAAAGTGCAAGATGTTCGCAATGCAGTTGTCGGTGCTAACGAAGATGGCTACCACTTGACTGGTGTGAACCCAGGTCGTGATTTTACTGCAGAATATGTGGATATCCGTGAAGTTCGTGAGGGTGAAATTTCTCCAGACGGACAAGGTGTCCTTAACTTTGCGCGTGGTATCGAAATTGGTCACATCTTCAAACTCGGTACTCGCTATTCGGCAAGCATGGGGGCAGATGTTTTGGATGAAAATGGTCGTGCTGTGCCAATTATCATGGGATGTTATGGTATTGGTGTCAGCCGTCTCCTTTCAGCAGTGATGGAGCAACACGCTCGCCTCTTTGTTAACAAAACGCCAAAAGGTGAATACCGTTATGCTTGGGGAATCAACTTCCCTAAAGAATTGGCACCATTTGATGTGCACTTGATTACTGTCAATGTCAAGGATGAAGAAGCGCAAGCCTTGACAGAAAAGCTTGAAGCAAGCTTGATGGGAGCTGGTTACGAAGTCTTGACAGATGACCGTAACGAACGTGTCGGAGTCAAATTCAGTGATAGCGACTTGATTGGATTGCCAATCCGTATCACTGTTGGGAAGAAAGCGGCCGATGGCATCGTAGAAGTTAAGATTAAAGCGACTGGTGATACTATCGAAGTTCATGCAGATAACGTGCTTGAAACGCTTGAAATCCTCAGCAAGAAATAAAAACTATAATCAGAAGAAAAACAAGGAAAAAATGTAACTAGTTTTTACCTTGTTTTTTCTGTATAATGGGAAAAATGAGTAGATAAAGAGGTAAATGTATGCTAAGATTTCCAAAGGATTTTGTCTGGGGATCCTCTACTTCTGGACCACAAACAGAAGGACGTGTAGCTGGTGACGGTAAGGGAGATAATCTCTGGGATTATTGGTACCAAGTGGAGCCAAATCGTTACTATAATGGGATTGGTCCAGATAAAACATCAACCTTTTATGAAAACTGGGAAAAGGATATTGAGCTACTGTTAGAGACTGGTCATACGGCCTTTCGGACTTCTATTCAGTGGTCACGGATTTTTCCACAAGGGCGTGGAAAAGTCAATGCTCAAGGTGTGGATTTCTATCGTAAGGTTTTTGAGGCTATTAAGGCTAAGGGGATTCGTCTTTTAGTCAATCTTTATCATTTTGATTTGCCTTTTGCCCTTCAAGAGGATGGTGATGGTTGGGAAAATAAGGCGACTGTTTCAGCCTATGAAGACTATGCTCGTTTTTGTTTTGAGATTTATGGAGATTTAGTGGATCAATGGATTACCTTTAACGAGCCAATAGTTCCAGTAGAATTTGGCTATTTTTACGATGCCCATTATCCACATAAGGTGGATGCAGAGGCAGCCGTTAAAGTAGCTTATCATACACAATTGGCCAGCAGTCGGGCGGTTAAGGCTTGTCATGAACTTTTGCCAGATTCCAAGATTGGGATTGTCTTAAACTTGACACCGGCTTATCCACGTAGCCAGCATCCTGCTGATGTCAAGGCTGCTAATATTGCGGACCTTTTTCAGGCCCAATCTTTCTTAGATCCGTCTGTTTTGGGGACTTATCCACAGGAGTTGGTAGAAATCTTACATGAATACGGTCTCTTGCCTGATGCTACAGAGGAGGAGTTGGATATCATTCGTGACAATACTGTGGACTTCCTTGGTGTCAACTACTATCAACCTTTGCGTGTTATGGCTCCTCGATTTGCGAAGCATCCAGAGAGTCCTCTTTTGCCAGAACATTTTTATGAGCCTTATGTGATGCCTGGACGTAAAATCAATCCTCATCGTGGCTGGGAGATTTATGAGCAAGGGATTTATGACATTGCCCAAAATATCAAGGAAAATTATGGTAATATCGAGTGGATGTTGACAGAGAATGGTATGGGTGTTGAAGGGGAAGAAAAATTCCGTGAGAATGGAATGATTCAAGATGATTACCGTATTGACTTTGTAAAAGGTCATCTTCGCGAACTTCACCGTGCCATTGAAGACGGAGCCAATTGTAAGGGCTACTTGATTTGGACCTTTATCGATTGCTGGTCATGGCTCAATAGCTATAAAAATCGCTATGGCTTGGTCGAATTAGACTTGGAAACGCAAGAACGTCGTCTGAAGAAATCAGGGCACTGGTTCAAGGAATTAAGCGATAATAATGGATTTTAAAAAGGACTCTGACTGATTATCCTAATTGGTCAGAGTCTTTTGCTAACAGGAGCGTAATTTGAACTATACCAATTTTTACTCTTGACAAGTGAAAGAAACAAGTATATACTGTTTTTGCTGATTCTATAAAAGAGGAATTAGACTATACCAATTTTAAGGAGAAAGCACAGCTGGTCTGTGTCGTATATACTATGTGTGGAATTGTTGGTGTTGTTGGAAACACAAATGCAACTGATATTTTGATTCAAGGGCTTGAAAAGCTCGAATACCGTGGCTATGATTCTGCGGGGATTTTTGTCCTAGGTGGTGCTGAAAACCACTTGGTGAAGGCTGTTGGTCGTATCGCAGAATTGTCTGCTAAGACAGCTGGTGTTGAGGGGACAACGGGTATCGGACATACTCGTTGGGCTACTCACGGAAAACCAACGGAAGACAATGCTCACCCACATCGCTCTGAGACTGAACGTTTTGTTTTGGTGCACAATGGGGTCATTGAGAACTACCTTGAAATCAAGGAAGAATACCTTGCAGGTCACCACTTTAAGGGGCAAACAGATACTGAAATCGCTGTTCACTTGATTGGAAAATTTGCGGAAGAAGAAGGTCTCTCTGTTCTTGAAGCCTTCAAAAAAGCTCTTCACATCATCCGTGGTTCTTATGCTTTTGCCTTGGTTGACTCACAAGATCCTGAAGTCATCTACGTAGCTAAAAATAAATCACCACTCTTGATTGGTCTTGGTGAAGGTTATAACATGGTATGCTCAGATGCTATGGCTATGATTCGTGAAACCAACCAATACATGGAAATTCATGACCAAGAGTTGGTAATCGTCAAGGCTGATAGTGTGGAAGTTCAAGACTATGATGGAAATCGTCGTGAGCGTGCTAGCTACACTGCTGAGCTAGACTTGTCAGATATCGGTAAAGGAACTTACCCTTACTACATGCTTAAGGAAATTGACGAGCAACCAACTGTTATGCGTAAACTAATCCAAGCCTACACAGATGAGGCTGGTCAAGTAGTAGTAGACCCAGCTATCATCCAGGCTGTTCAAGACGCAGACCGTATCTACATCCTTGCAGCTGGGACATCTTACCACGCAGGATTTGCTTCTAAGAAAATGTTGGAAGAATTGACAGATACACCAGTTGAACTTGGAATTTCATCTGAGTGGGGTTACGGTATGCCACTTCTCAGCAAGAAACCACTCTTCATCTTTATCAGTCAGTCTGGTGAAACGGCGGATAGCCGTCAGGTTTTGGTCAAGGCTAATGAAATGGGAATCCCAAGCTTGACAGTGACAAACGTACCAGGTTCAACTCTTTCACGTGAAGCCAATCATACCATGCTCCTTCATGCAGGTCCTGAAATTGCCGTAGCATCAACAAAGGCTTATACAGCACAAATTGCAGCCCTTGCTTTTCTTGCAAAAGCAGTAGGAGAAGCAAATGGCAATGCTAAAGCGCAAGTCTTTGACTTGGTTCATGAGTTGTCAATCGTAGCTCAGTCTATCGAATCAACTCTTTCAGAGAAAGAAACCATTGAAGCCAAGGTTCGTGAGCTTCTTGAAACAACTCGCAACGCCTTTTATATTGGGCGTGGTCAAGATTACTACGTAGCTATGGAAGCAAGCCTTAAACTCAAAGAGATTTCTTACATCCAGTGTGAAGGCTTTGCGGCAGGAGAACTCAAGCACGGAACTATTGCCTTGATTGAAGAAGGAACGCCTGTTTTGGCTCTCTTGTCAGATCCAGTCCTTGCCAACCACACTCGTGGAAATATCCAAGAGGTGGCAGCCCGTGGTGCCAAGGTTCTCACTATTGCAGAAGAAAATGTTGCCAAAGATACAGATGATATCGTCCTTACGACTGTACACCCTTACCTCTCACCAATTTCAATGGTCGTGCCAACGCAATTAGTCGCTTACTTTGCAACACTCCACCGTGGGCTTGATGTGGACAAACCACGTAACCTTGCTAAGTCAGTAACGGTAGAATAAGCTTAAAAAGTCTAGTTATCTAGGCTTTTTCTTGTGAGCAAATCGGTTGCTTGTACTCAAGATTCGTGTTAGAATAATTTTTCAAAATGAAGGACCGGAATAGACAAGGAGAATCACTGTGGTAGAATTGGGAATTTCAACATTTGGAGAAACAACGGAGCTTGAAGGGACTGGGCAAACTTACAGTCATGCTGAACGCATTCGCCAGTTGCTGGCAGAGATTGAACTGGCTGACAAGGTTGGTTTGGATGTGTATGGGATTGGTGAGCACCATCGAGCGGATTTTGCGATATCTGCGCCAGAGATTGTTCTGGCAGCTGGGGCAGTCAATACCAAGAAGATTCGTTTGACCAGTGCAGTCAGCATTCTCTCAAGTATGGATCCGATTCGATTGTTCCAACAATATGCCACTATCGATGCTTTGTCAAATGGACGTGCGGAGATTATGGCCGGAAGGGGTTCTTTCACGGAATCTTTTCCCTTGTTTGGCTATGATTTGAAAGACTACGAAGCTCTTTTTGATGAGAAATTAGACTTGCTTCAATTAGTCAATGAAAAGATAAAACTAGATTGGCAAGGTCGATTGACCCAAACAATCTCTGGCAAAGAAGTTTATCCTCGTCCAGTTCAGGACAAATTGCCCTTGTGGATAGCGACAGGTGGTCATGTCGAATCAACTGTGAAGATTGCTCAGGCAGGCCTACCGATTGTCTATGCCATTATTGGTGGTAATCCGCGTTATTTTAAAAAGTTGATTCAGGCTTATCGTGAGATTGGGAGCGAAGCGGGTCATGCCAGTCAGGAGCTAAAGGTCGGGGCCCATTCTTGGGGTTGGATTGCTGAAGATGGCGAGCAGGCGGTGAAAGATTATTTCCATCCAACCAAGCAAGTGGTGGATGCTATTTCCAAAGACCGTCCGCACTGGCAGGAATTGCGTTATGAGCAATATTTGGAGCAAGTTGGGCCAAATGGTGCTATGTTTGTGGGCAATCCAGATCAGGTGGCCGAAAAATTGATTCGTATGATTGAAGACTTAGGTTTGGACCGCTTCATGCTCCATCTACCGCTTGGTTCCATGCCCCATGACCAGGTTCTGAGAGCTATTGAACTATTCGGAATGCAAGTGGCACCCAAAGTACGGGAATACTTTGCCATGAAAGAGGCTTAATAAAAAATCCTAATCAGGCTGATAAAAAATCTATATAACAACTATTTTAAAAAAGCAATAAACAAAAAAGAATCTCTGAAAAGCTAGTAAAATCAAGCTTTCCAGAGATTTTTTCGTTATTGATATAAACAATATCAATCAAGTCGATAGTCAATATATATTGGGAAAAGGTCAAAAGGAGTGGTAAGATGGTTTCAATCCAAATGGAAGGAGAAAAGTATGACAAGTAAAAGAGAGCTAGTTTTTAAAGCCATCCGAGGAGAAGAGGTGGAACGAGTTCCTGTAGGCTTTTGGTTTCATTTTGTAACACTGGAGGAAAAAGGGCAAGGTTTAAATAACCCACGTATCTTTCAAAAAAGTGTAGAGGGACATCGGAAGTACGTTGAAAGAATTCATCCTGATTTTGTCAAAATGATGAGTGACGGATTTTTCATTTATCCAAGTAATGTCTACAGTCCTTTGGTTTCAAGTATTCAGGAGCTGGCTTCTATTGAGTCGATTGGTGAAAACCATCCTTGGATTCAGCAACAAGTAGAAGTGGTAGAAGCTATTCGAGCAACCTTCACTGAGGACATTGCTTCATTCTACAATATCTTTTCTCCGATTTCCTACCTGAAACGTTGGTTTCGTACAGAGACTTCTAGAGGTGATAAGGAGGTTGCTAATCTATTACTCGAAAATCCAGAGCTATTCAGGGAGATTTTAGATGTAATAGCTGAGGATATCGCAATCCTAACCAAGGCAATCATTCAGGATTGTGGAGCAGATGGGATTTACCTCAGTACACAAGAAATTCAGGATGAGCGCATCACAGCAGAATTGTATCAGACCTATATTGAGCCAAGCAACATAAAGGTTTTAGAAGCTGCTAATCAGGCAGGTGGGGTCAATATCCTGCATATCTGCGGTTTCCAAGGTGCCAGTAACAATGTGACTATTTTCAAAGATTATCCAGCCCAAGTTTTCAATTGGGCAACCCACCATGAAGCAGTCAGCTTACCTCAAGGTCAGGAGCTATTTCATGGCAAAGCGGTCTTGGGTGGTTTTGAAAATGGAAAGCAGAGCCTGCTTTATGGAGGTAGCAAGGCTAAACTACAAGAGGAAACCAAACGCTTGTTGGCTGAAGCTGGGACTAGAGGAGTCCTTCTTGGAGCGGATTGCACGGTTCCAGATGACTTTGAATTAGAACGATTGGACTGGATTCGTCAGGCTGCTATTTTAGAATAGGAGGGCCTTATGAAAAGAAAAAAGTGGCTATTGGTAGGGACGGCCCTCGGCTTTGTCATCTTACTTGCGATCAGTCTTACAAAGGGACTTACTTGTAAGGAAGGGCCAAGATGTCATGGAGTTCAGGATTTTCAGAAAGGAAGTCTTCACTTTATTCAAACCAATGATATTGCCAGTGTTTTATTAGTTGAAAAAGAAAGAAATGGAGAATAGAGATGTCAGAAAAAAGAGAATGGGTTTTAAAAGCATTTAGAGGAGAAGTGGTTGACCGTGTACCTGTAGGTTTTTGGCACCACTTTACATCAGAAGAGGAATGGTTAAAGGGATTTTCCAATCCTGTGATTATTGAAAAGAACATACAAGGTCACAAACGTTTTATCCGTGACCTACATCCAGACTTTATCAAGTTGATGAGTGATGGCTATTTTGCTTATCCAAATCCAGTTATTGCCAAAGGAAAGTCACTCCAAGAGTTGGCAGAGATTCAACCTCTGGGTGAAGATCATCCGTGGATTAGAGAGCAGGTAGAATTAGTGAAGAAGATTAAGCAGGAGTTTACGGAAGATATTGTTGCTATTTACAATATTTTTGCGCCTGTGACCTACCTCAAATGGTTACTTGGAGAAGTGTCTGGTGGAGATGATCTCATTGCAGATTTCTTAGTTCAAGATTCTCAGAAATTGAAAAAAGTCCTTGATGTGATTGCGCAAGATATCGCTAGCTTGAGTCAAGCTATTATTAAAGATGCAGGAGCAGACGGTATTTATCTCAGTGTGCAAAGTATTCAGGATGCGCGTGTTTCTGCTGAAGCCTATCAGGAGATTATTGCGCCGAGTGAACTGACTGTTTTAAAAGCGGCTAAGTCGGTTGGTGGGGTAAATATCCTTCATATCTGTGGCTATGAAGGAGCTCGAAACGATATTCATATCTTTGCCGACTATCCAGCTCATGTTTTTAACTGGGCAGTTGGTCCAGAAGGAATTAGCCTAAAAGAAGGTCGTGAGATTTTCAAGGGTCGTGCTGTTCTGGGAGGATTTGAAAACGGTGAAGATGGCCTTCTTTATCGAGGCAGTAAGGAAGAAATTCAAGCTGAAACCAAACGATTGGTAGAAGAAACAGGAAAAGAGGGCTTCATACTTGGAGCAGATTGTACCATTCCGAGTGATATTGCAGTGGAGCGTATCCAGTGGGTGAGAGAGGCATTAGATAAATAAAGGAGAAGAATATGAGTAAGAAAACATGGATTATTGGTGGAGTTGCGGTTGCGGCAGTGCTTGGAGCAACGATTATTGGTAGAACTTTGGCGGGAGCATCTGCTAAAGGTGCAGATGCAGTTTCATCTGGACAAGTAACAACTTTAAAAGTTGCCCATACTCAAAACTATGTCCCTTATGATTTTATTGACGAAAAAGGGGAATCAGATGGTTATGAAGTCGCTGTTTTAAAGGCGGTTGATGAGAAATTAGCAGATTATAAATTTGAGTATACTGGAACTAGTGATGATGATCTCTTGATTGGACTTGAGTCTGGCAAGTACGATATTGGAACTAAAGGTGCTTGGTATACAGATGAACGGGCTAAGAAATTTATTATTCCATCTGAGCCAGTAGGAGCCAGCATTATTGGTTTTACTGTTAGAAAAGAAGATGAAGCCAAATATAAGAATATTGATGATTTTGCCAAAAATAAAGGAAAATTAGTACCCATCTCTCCTCAAAATGCCCAGTGGAATGTCATCAATAGTTATAACGAGAAGCATAAGGATACACCAATTGAGTTGACAGCTGCTGAATCCTTCAAGGTGGCAGATGCTTATGCTTGGGTTTTAGAAGGACGATATGATGCCTTCTTTGATATCAAGTTATCTTTTGAAAAAGCAGTGACAGCAGAGGATGGTTCTTACCACCAATATGCGGACAAACTTAGCTGGTTCCCTTATAAAGGAATCCCAACCTATCCATTGATTCACCGTGATGAAAAGGGTGAGAAGTTTGCTAAAGAGTATGAAAAAGCTATTAAAGAATTAAAAGAAGACGGTACTTTAGCTAAGCTTTCTCAAAAATACTTTAAAGAAGACGTCTTTAGCTACGTTGATAAAGATTAGATGAACAATCAGGAATGTTATACTCTTCGAAAATCTCTTCAAACCGCGTCAACGACGCCTTGCCGTAGGTATGGTTACTGACTTCGTCAGTTCTATCCACAACCTCAAAACACTGTTTTGAGCAACCTGTGGCTAGTTTGCTTTTTGATTTTCATTGAGTATTAGAAAGAGGTTTATATGGTTTCATATGATTTTTCAAGAGTGTTCCAATTTTTACCAACCTTATGGCAGGCTCTTCCGATGACCTTGTCCATTCTCTTTTTTACTACAATCCTTGGTTCCCTTTTCGGTGGCTTACTGGCTTGGGCTCAAGTGGGAGAAGATAAGACTTTTGCAGGTCTTTCTAAGGGTTATATTTTCACTCTTCGCTGTACTCCTCCTATTGTTTTACTATTCCTTGTCTTTTATGGTTTACCTGAATTT
Source organism: Streptococcus bouchesdurhonensis (assembly GCF_948472335.1). Next base: position 172,655 of record NZ_CAOKTW010000009.1, read on the forward strand.
TTAAAATGGTGGTTGAATTTAGATATCAACAACTGGTCTAAGACGGTCTTCGTCTTATTCACCATGGTCTTGCTATTTGCGGCTATCATTGCAGAAGTGTTTAAGGCTTCTTATCAGGCAATTCCCAAAGGTCAGATGGAAGCTGGAGTCAGTATTGGTCTGACCCCTAGTCAGACATTTTGGAGAATCATTTTTCCTCAGGCTTTTCAAGTGGCTCTTCCAAATATGACGACCGCTATTCTAAATTTGATGCGGGACGCTGCCCTAGCATATACGATTGGTTTTGTGGATGTCATGGGGGCTGGGAATCTCTTAATCAGTCGTAATTTGGGGAATTACTCTCTTGAAACCTATACAGCGGTTGCCATTCTTTATTGGGGTGTAGCCTTAGCTGTTTCCTTCTTGAGTCGCTTGTTAGAAAAATCTTTGGAAACGAAAGGGAGATAGGATATGGATTTAGACTATATTGCAAAAACCTTTTTAGAGACCTTAAAAGGGGTACCGACCACCTTGATTATCATGATTGTAGCCATGGTCTTAAGTTTTCTACCAGCCTTGTTTTTAGCTCTGGGACAAATATATAAAGTCAAAGGTGTTCGAACTTTCTCTCTCGTGTATCTAGCTTTTATAAGAGCAACACCTCCGATTTTGCTGATTCTTTTCTTTTATAGTTTGTTTCCGAGTTTGCTCAATCAATTTCTCAAAAGCATAGGAAGTGATGTTGATATCTTTAAACTCAATCCGATCTATTATGCTTTTATTATCTATAGTTTGATGACGACAGGTAGTTTATCAGAAATCTTACGTTCGGCTATTTTGACTGTGGATAAGGGACAATTAGAAGCTGCACAAGCGATTGGCTTAACCACTAGTCAAGCTTATGTGAGGATTATTTTTCCACAGGCCTTGCGATCAGCCCTGCCCAATCTGGCTAATCTAGTTATAAATATTGTAAAAGGAACCTCTTTGGTCTTTGTGATGACCATTAAGGATATTACAGCTATTGCCCGTGTTGAAGCATCTTATGGTTATCAGTATTTTGAATCCTATTTTGTGATCTTTTTACAGTACATTCTTATTTGCGGATTGATTCAATGGGGCTTTTCAATCTTAGAGAAACGCTATATTCGAAGAGAACAGGGACAAGTAGTGCCCCGTACAGGTTTAGCATAGGAGGAGACAATGTTACAAGTAGAACATGTTGCAAAAAAATTTGGAGACAGACAAGTCTTAGAAGATGTTAATCTCAAGGTCAACCAAGGGGATGTGGTTGTAATATTGGGGCCATCTGGATCAGGTAAAACGACTTTTCTCAGATGTCTCAATCATTTAGAAAAAGCCGATAGTGGCTCTTTGAAGCTTGCTGACAAAGACTACGATCTTGGCAAATTGACCAAAAAAGATATTTTAGAAATTCGCCAGAAGACCGCCTTTGTTTTTCAACATTATAATTTATTTGCTAATAAAACGGCCTTGGAAAATATTTTGGAGGGCCTGGTGATTGCTCGGAAAATTCCTAAGGAAGAAGCAACTAAACGTGCGGAAGTTGCCTTAGAAAAGGTTGGTTTACTAGCTTATAAAGATTATTATCCTTCTCAGCTTTCTGGAGGTCAGCAACAACGAATCGGTATTGCCCGTGCCATCGCTGTGAAACCAGAGGTCATTTTATTAGATGAGCCGACATCGGCCTTGGATCCAGAGTTGGTAGGGGATGTTTTAGATGTTTTAAAACAGTTAGCTAAAGAAGGAGTTACTATGGTAGTAGTGACACATGAGATGGGTTTTGCTAGAGATGTAGCCAATCATGTCATTTTTATGGATGGCGGGAAAATTGTTGAAGAAAATAATGCCCATGATTTCTTTAGTCGCCCACAGGAAGAACGAACCAAGCAATTTTTGGCACGAATTCTTTCGGATGCGACCTATAGTGTAGAATATATGATTTGATAGATAGGCTTATCAGGGCAAAAATCAATCCCCCGAGCGTTAAGGCTTGGGGGATTGTTCTATAGGAGGGCTAGTTTAGTTCTCTTTTTTGTTTTTTAGTAAGAAACCGAGACCTAGAAGGGTGAGGAGACTAATTCCTGCAAACAGGAGTTTGTGATCGTTTTTGGTTCCTGTATTTGGAAGTTCAGCTTGTTTAGCTAGGGGGGCAGGTTTATTTTCCTTGCTAGAGTTTTCTACCGATTCGTTTTGAACCGCCTCTTTTACAGATGATGCTTGTGCTTCTTGTGTTGGTTGTGAAGTTTGTGAATCAGTTGTAGCTTGGCTAGGTTTATTTTCCGCATCGGCTACTTTTGCATCTGGTTTTGCAGAATCAGGTTTAGCCTGTGGAGCTGGAGTTTGCTGTTCCGGTTTGACTACTCGGTTTGGAATATTGTCTTGGATATTATATTGCCCTTGTTCTTGTTTTAAGCTAGAAAGGTCAAATTCTGGTTTTTCTTCCACAGCTGGGGCAACGATGGCACCACCTTGAGAGACTCGAAGAACAGTAGCTGTAAGGGCATTTAATTTCAAGCCTTTTTCAGTCCACTCAAGTCCTTTAGGGTTGGCAATTCCTACTGGTCCTGCTTGGTTTTCATCTGCCAAAACTTCAGCATTTCTGAGGTGGGCAAAGGCAGTTCCCAAATTAAATTCGCGAGCTTTTTCATCCGCATTGACAAAGACTGCGTAGATATCACCGTTTGGAGCAGTGATTTGGTAGCCAATTACCACGTCCTCTTTTGCCACACCATTTTGGCCTGGAACAGTGATGAGGTGGACACGGTCTTTGATATCTTGGAGACTCTTAAGTCGGAAGGCATCTGTAGATTGACGAAGGGCAATCAAACCTTTCATATAGTCACGGCTCTTGACATTTTCAGGATAAGCTTTACCATCTGTAGCCTTAGTCCAGTCAAACTTGTTAATAGCATCACTCGAATCGTAAGAGTCATGGATGAAGTAAGGATAGTCAAATGGATTGCCATCCTTATCACGCAACAAGTGAGATTTGTTTGGAACCTTATCCTCCGCTACTGGAGTCTTGTAGGCTGGGTCACGGAATTGTTTGGTGCGACCATATTCCTGACCAGAGTGAATAAATGGAGTTCCTTGAGCTGTCAAAACCATGAGATTTCCAAGTCGCAAACGACGATGAATTTCAGCATAGTTTTCAGCCTTGCTTGGGTCTTTTTTGATAGACTGGGCAATGATGTCAAAGAGGGTCAAGTTATCATGGGCTGCGATATACTGGATAACATCTCCAGGACTATCAGCTTCAAAGTTGGTTGGCTGAGCAATGAGATTTTTAAAAATAGTGTTGATATCACGCTTGCCACCTGTGATAAAGGCAGGTTGACCTTCGTTTGGATAACCAGACTTGAGGTTGTTACGGATGTCATCTGAGAAGACAGCGACAGTATCGGTATGTTTCATCCAATCTTGGTCAGCAGCTTTAGTAGGCATGTTCTCATCACCAGCATAGGTTCTCCAACCTTCACCAAGCATGATTAAGTGTGGATTGAGGGCGCGTGCGGCCTTGTACGCTTCTTCAATAGAAGCTGCATCATGGTCTCCCATCATATCGAAGCGGAATCCATCCACTTTGTAGGTATCAACTAGATATTTGATAGAGTCAACTAGGAGTCGTTTGGTCATATGGTGGGTTGTCCCCAAGCGTCCACCACCAAAGCTAGTGCGAGGTGTCCCATCAGCATCCATAAAGTGGTAGTAGTTTGGCTCTAAATCTTCAAAGATATCGACCTTGGCTGTATGGTTATACACTACATCTAGGATAGCTCCCATACCACGTTTGTGGATCTCGTTGATGAGGTTTTTAAATTCTGCGATTCGTTTTTCTGGATTTTTAGGATCGCTTGAATACATACCAGTCAAGGAGAAGTAGTTTTGAGGATCATATCCCCAGTTATAGTTGCTGTTGCTTGAAGCGTAGTCAGACAAGCGTTCATGGTTTTTCAATTCATTGACAAAGTAGTAAGACAAGACGGGAAGGAGCTGGATGTGGGTTACACCCAAGTCTTTGAGGTAGTCTAGTTTTTCAATAAAGGCTTCAAAGGTACCAAATGGTTTGGTCAAGTCTTTTGCGATAGCGGGATCTGAAGTGAAGTCACGCACATGAGCTTCGTAGATAACGGCATCTTCACGAGTCTTGAAGTTGTGAATCTTACCATAAGTCAAGTCTTGAGGTCCTAGTTTGGCTGGATCTACAAAGGCGGCTTTAGCCACTTTATGGGAAGCGTCTGTTTTTGCAAGATCACTATTCCAAGCAGCGAGGGACTTAGCGTAAGGATCGAGTGCAAGAACAGTTTTACCTTGACGTTCAATTTGGTATTGATAATAGTAGCCAGTGAAATCTGTGATTCCTAATTTATTTGTGCTATCTAGAGTTTGTTTCCAAGTTCCTCTTTCCCCTTTTTCAAGAGCGACAGTTCCAACCACTTTTTCAGGGTCATTCTTGTCGTAGACAACGACAGAAACCTTATCAGCACTTGGTGACCAAAGGGTTAAATCAACCTGTTTTCCTTCTTCTTTTAAGTCAGCTCCAAGTTTGCCATCATAACTGTATGTCTCATCTTTAAGTCGCCAGCTTGTTTTGGTAGTGAATTGGTCGGAATTGTAGCTAACAGTATATGGATGTTTTGTGTCCGAGAAATCTCCGCTGTAGGTCACTTTCTTACCAGCTTCATCTATTGCAACATCAGTAATAGCTACTTTGTTTCCTAGGTGATTAGTGATGTTAGAGTGTTTGAGGATATCCTCTTTTTTAGCACCGACAAGTGTTGAAAAACTACTCTCAATGCTAGAAGTACCTACGTGTTGGGCTCCTGTCATGCGGATATCGTGCACATAGTAGGGGTTGGTGTAGATGGTTTCATCATCGTCTTTGAGGAAAATTTGGCTATGATTTTTTAAATCTGTGAACTTATAATCTTCTTTACGGATTTTCACATCGTCTCCTTGTTTGTTTCTGTCTAGTAATAAAAATCCAAGGTCTTTAGCTGCATCTTTGAGTGGAATATCGATATAACGACCATATTTGCCTGTAGCCGTAAAGTCTGTTCCGTTAGGCCATTCACCACTACTTGGCTCTTTCACATCTCCCCAGTACCAGAGAGATTTCTTGTCATAGTTGCCATCTGTGCGGTAGTAGTTGACGCGAACAGTTCCTGCAGGCTGTGGTTCGTAAGAGAAAACCTTGTTATCTTGGTCCAACCAAGCCTCATTCATCTTTGGTGCCAGTTTTTCTACCGATTTATCTCCGGTTAGATTTTTCCCAGCTGTATTATTGATGAGGAAGCTAATTTTCTTGGCTTGTTCTCCCTTTAATTTGACATCTAGGTAGTAGCCGTAGTCATCTTTTTTGGCATCTTTAAAGGATAAGGCTCCGTTAGGCCAATTTTCAGATGGTTTTTCAACATCGTCCCAAGTCCATAGTCCTTGAGCATCCTTGTTTTCTTCAGGAAGCTTTTTGACATGGATACGGAAGTAGTTGTCTTCTATTGGTTCTTCTGCCTTAGTTTCAGTCGTTACTGGACTCGTAGAAGTAGTTGGTTCACTTGAACGATCTTGTCCGGTTTGTGGGGCTGAATCGGCTGGTGTTGTAGCAGGAGTGGGTACCTCTGTTGCAGCTTTTTCTTCTTTTTTCTCTAGGGAAGCGTTTGCACTATCAGGTGAAGAAAAATCGCTTTCGTTCTTGCCAGCGATGTTTGTTGCATCAGTAAGAGGTTGAGTAAGGGAGGTTGTATTTCTGTTGCTGGGTTCGTTAGTGGTTGGTGTATTTTCGTTTGCTGAGATAGTTGGTGTAGCCATGGCAAGCAGAATAAGGCTTGCTCCAATAAGGACAGAACCAGTTCCATTTTTGAGGGAGCGGATGCTGTAAACCATTTTTTTCTCAGTTTGAGATGGTATTTTTCTCATAATGATTCTCCAATCAATAAATTTCTATCATCAGTATAGCACTTAGTAAAATAAGATGCAAGCGTTTTCCCAAAATTAAAATAAAAGAAAAAATCGCAACAAATTTTGTTACGATTAAGCCAGTCTTTCTTTATGAATTTGAGAAGCAAGAATGTGAAGGTTATGAAATAATTCTGAAGTAGAGAAGTTACGATTATAGATAATTGGTTTAGGAGAGTTGGTGACAGGAAAGGTAGTGATAACAATATCGTGAGGAATTTGATTGAGAACTGAGAAAGAAATCGTAGATTCTTCCCAAGAATCAAAGAGATAGAGATTATTGCCGTAGTGAGCAAGGGTGTCGATAAGGTTTTGTGCGTGATGACTATCCAGATGACTAATGACTAAAACTCGTATTTTGGGAAGTTTTTGAAGTAATTGGACTAAAATTCGCTGCCCTTGGATAGAAAAGGTGTAGACAAGTTCTTGTAGCTTACTTGGGTGATTTTCTAGCCCCATTTCATTCAGGTAAGATTGGAATTTGTGTTGACTGACTTCAAATAGTTTTGGAAATTCTACTTGATAACTGCTTAAAATTTGGGATTTCTGTCTGTCGAGAGACTGGTTACTGAGTAAATGAAAGAAATCAGATTGGGCAGTGTAGTGGAGGAGCCAAATCAATTCCTCGTGATTTTCAATCTGTAGGTGAAATTCTTTAGATAATTCTTCTAAAATTTGACTCAATAAACGATAGGATTTTTGAATCTGATGAATGTCACCTAGTGCTCCATTGTTAGGATTGTTTGTAATTTGAGGAGATTTTATTGGGTTTGAAAATAGCTGTTCTAGTGTTTCCTTTGTAGGTTCAAAATGGAGTTTTTTAGCCAGCTTTTTGATATCTTGTTCAAACTGGGGAATTTGCATCAGAGAGCTGTAGTGACTGGTTAAAAGAGGAGTAGGATTTTCAATCAAATGACTCTTATTAAAGCGCTCCAGATTGATAGCTAGAGTGTATTTGATTTGTCGTAAACTACTGAGGTTGGGTGAAACTTGTTGGGCGTCCAAAAATAGCTGAATCAAGTGAGTGAGTGATTCTTCAGAAATAGAAGGGAAGGGCCAATCAAGAAAGTCGTAACTTTGGCTAAAGTAGTCTAGATAAAAGGCACGAATGCCCTCTTCTTCTCCCTCCATGACTAAAGGGGAAAGTTGGATACTGATGCCATAATGTTGTGGAAGTTTAGTATTTAGATGTTGGATGATTTCCTGAACTCGTTCGCAACTCATCACAAGTTCTTGACACATTTGCACGAGTGATTGTCCCTCATTGAAAAACAACTGGTTCAAAAAAGAATAGGTTTCAGATTGTTTAAAAATCGCAATCCTGGGATCCAAGGTGTTTTGGACTTCAAACTGCAATTGAATGCCTTTTTTTCTTGATTGAAGCAGGAGGTTAGGAAACAATTGCTCAAGCTTAAAAAGGTGTTCTTGCAATTCTTCGATTGAAAAATTCAGCTTCTCAACTAAGACTGGAATTTCTATCCAATCATGGTGTTTGGTTAATTCTTCCAGTAAGAATAGCAAGTCTTGTTCAGTTTTAGACAGTAAGATATTCATCATAAACCTCCCTATATATTTATACATATATATTAAAATAAAGGCCTGGTAAAGTCAAGAAAAACAACCTAGGATAAAATAGGAAAATCGTAATTTACTATATTTTTATTGAACGATTGAACCGAAAATGAAGTTTGCAAAGTGATTGTTGAATTTAATTTTTTATAGGAAAAGATTTTGTCAAAAATTCATCAATCCCCTTGAAAAATCTAGCTAAATAGGGTATAATATGAATAATCATTTGTCGTAGGTTTTGTCTGAAATATTGTCCAGACAAGGCTCACAGCAGTTAAATCTTCTGAAAAAGTCAGATTTAGCTGCTCTTTTTGTGCTTTTTTTCAGGATTTTGCGTGTTTGTAACAAAGACTTAAAGATTCTGAAAATTTATCAAGAGGACACGGTGATAGGGGTTTTTAAAACCATATGACGATTAGAAAAGCCTGATTGACAAGGCTTGGAACTTATTTACAAAGGAGAATCATCTTGGCAGGACATGACGTTCAATACGGGAAACATCGTACCCGTCGTAGTTTTTCAAGAATCAAAGAAGTTCTTGACTTACCAAATTTGATTGAAATTCAAACTGACTCATTCAAAGATTTCCTAGACCATGGTCTGAAGGAAGTGTTTGAAGATGTATTGCCAATTTCAAACTTCACAGACACAATGGAGTTGGAATTTGTTGGATATGAAATCAAGGAACCAAAATATACGCTAGAAGAAGCTCGTATTCACGATGCTAGCTACTCAGCACCAATTTTTGTAACCTTCCGCTTGATCAATAAAGAAACAGGCGAAATCAAAACCCAAGAAGTTTTCTTTGGTGATTTCCCAATCATGACTGAAATGGGTACTTTCATCATCAATGGTGGTGAACGTATCATCGTATCTCAGTTGGTCCGCTCACCAGGTGTTTACTTTAACGATAAAGTTGATAAAAACGGTAAAGTGGGCTACGGTTCAACTGTTATCCCTAACCGTGGAGCTTGGTTGGAACTTGAAAGCGACTCAAAAGATATCGCCTACACTCGTATCGACCGTACTCGTAAGATTCCATTTACGACATTGGTTCGTGCGCTTGGTTTCTCAGGTGATGATGAAATCTTTGATATCTTTGGTGATAGCGAATTGGTTCGCAACACTGTTGAAAAAGATATCCACAAGAACCCAATGGACTCTCGTACAGACGAAGCCTTGAAAGAAATTTACGAACGCCTTCGTCCAGGTGAGCCTAAGACTGCTGAAAGCTCACGTAGCTTGCTTGTAGCTCGTTTCTTTGACCCACGTCGTTATGACTTGGCAGCTGTCGGTCGTTACAAAATCAATAAAAAACTCAATGTTAAAACACGTTTGCTTAACCAAACTATTGCTGAGCCATTGGTAGACTCTGAAACAGGAGAAATCTTGGTAGAAGCTGGAACAATCATGACTCGTAGTGTGATTGAAAGCATTGAAAGTTATTTGGATGGTGATTTGAACAAGATTGTTTACATTCCAAATGATGCAGCTGTTGTGACTGAGCCAGTTGTTCTTCAAAAATTCAAGGTTGTTGCTCCAACTGATCCAGACCGTGTTGTAACGATCATCGGTAATGCTAATCCAGATGACAAGGTTCGTATCGTCACTCCTGCAGATATCCTTGCTGAGATGAGTTACTTCCTCAACTTGGCTGAAGGACTTGGCCGTGTAGATGATATTGACCACCTTGGAAACCGTCGTATCCGTGCGGTTGGTGAATTGCTTGCCAACCAAGTACGTCTTGGACTTTCTCGTATGGAACGTAATGTCCGTGAACGTATGTCTGTTCAAGATAACGAAGTCTTGACACCGCAACAAATTATCAATATTCGTCCTGTAACAGCTGCGGTTAAAGAATTCTTTGGTTCATCACAGTTGTCACAGTTCATGGACCAACACAACCCACTTTCTGAGTTGTCTCACAAACGCCGTTTGTCAGCCTTAGGGCCTGGTGGTTTGACACGTGACCGCGCTGGATATGAAGTACGTGACGTGCACTACACTCACTACGGTCGTATGTGTCCAATCGAGACACCTGAAGGACCTAATATCGGTTTGATCAATAACTTGTCATCTTACGGACACTTGAACAAATATGGTTTTGTTCAAACACCATACCGTAAAGTTGACCGTGAAACAGGTGTTGTTACGAACGAAATCGTTTGGTTGACAGCCGATGAAGAAGATGAATTTACTGTAGCACAGGCTAATTCTCGTCTGAATGAAGATGGAACATTTGCTGAGAAAGTTGTCATGGGTCGTCACCAAGGGGTCAACCAAGAGTATCCAGCTAATGTTGTTGACTACATGGACGTATCACCAAAACAGGTAGTTGCCGTTGCGACAGCATGTATTCCTTTCTTGGAAAACGATGACTCCAACCGTGCCCTCATGGGAGCCAACATGCAACGTCAGGCTGTACCATTGATTAATCCTAAAGCACCTTACGTTGGTACTGGTATGGAATACCAAGCAGCCCACGATTCAGGAGCTGCTGTGATTGCTCAGTATGACGGTAAAGTTGCCTATGCAGATGCTGACAAGGTAGAAGTTCGTCGTGAAGATGGTTCATTGGACGTTTACCACATCCAAAAATTCCGTCGTTCAAACTCAGGTACTGCTTACAACCAACGCACTCTCGTAAAAGTTGGCGATGTCGTTGAAAAAGGCGATTTCATCGCTGACGGCCCTTCTATGGAAAATGGAGAAATGGCGCTTGGACAAAACCCAATCGTTGCCTACATGACTTGGGAAGGTTACAACTTCGAGGATGCCGTTATCATGAGCGAACGCTTGGTGAAAGATGATGTCTACACATCTGTCCACCTTGAAGAATACGAATCAGAAACACGCGATACAAAGCTTGGGCCTGAAGAAATTACTCGCGAAATTCCAAATGTTGGGGAAGACGCTCTTAAAGACCTTGACGAAATGGGTATTATCCGTATCGGTGCTGAGGTTAAAGAAGGTGATATCCTTGTAGGTAAAGTAACACCTAAGGGTGAGAAAGACCTTTCAGCTGAAGAACGTCTCTTGCACGCTATCTTCGGAGATAAATCTCGTGAAGTGCGTGATACTTCTCTTCGTGTACCACACGGTGCTGATGGTGTCGTTCGTGATGTTAAGATCTTTACACGCGCAAATGGAGATGAGTTGCAATCAGGTGTCAATATGCTGGTTCGCGTCTACATCGCTCAAAAACGTAAGATCAAGGTTGGAGATAAGATGGCCGGACGTCACGGAAATAAAGGGGTTGTCTCTCGTATCGTTCCTGTAGAAGACATGCCTTATCTTCCAGACGGAACTCCAGTCGATATCATGTTGAACCCACTTGGGGTGCCATCACGTATGAATATCGGTCAGGTTATGGAGCTTCACCTTGGTATGGCTGCTCGTACTCTTGGTATTCACATCGCAACACCAGTCTTTGACGGAGCAAGTTCAGAAGACCTTTGGTCAACTGTTAAAGAAGCAGGTATGGATAGCGATGCCAAAACGATCCTTTACGATGGACGTACTGGTGAACCATTTGATAACCGTGTTTCTGTCGGAGTCATGTACATGATCAAACTCCACCACATGGTTGATGATAAATTGCACGCGCGTTCAGTCGGACCTTACTCAACCGTTACCCAACAACCACTCGGAGGTAAAGCTCAGTTTGGTGGACAACGTTTCGGTGAGATGGAGGTTTGGGCTCTTGAAGCCTACGGTGCCTCAAATGTCCTCCAAGAAATCTTGACTTACAAGTCTGACGATATCAACGGACGTTTGAAAGCTTATGAAGCCATTACAAAAGGAAAACCAATTCCAAAACCAGGTGTTCCAGAATCCTTCCGAGTTCTTGTCAAAGAATTGCAATCTCTTGGTCTTGACATGCGTGTCCTAGACGAAGATGACCAAGAAGTGGAACTTCGCGACTTGGATGAAGGAATGGACGAAGATGTCATCCACGTAGATGACCTTGAAAAAGCCCGCGAAAAAGCAGCACAAGAGGCTAAAGCAGCCTTTGAAGCTGAAGAAGCTGAGAAAGCAACAAAAGCGGAAGCAACAGAAGAAGCTGCTGAATAAGAATAAGCAGTTCACTTAGAATAGAAAGGGAAGAAATAGTGGTTGATGTAAATCGTTTTAAAAGTATGCAAATCACCCTAGCTTCTCCAAGCAAAGTCCGTTCATGGTCTTATGGAGAAGTCAAAAAACCTGAAACAATCAATTACCGTACTTTGAAACCAGAACGTGAAGGACTCTTTGATGAAGTTATCTTTGGTCCTACAAAAGACTGGGAATGTGCTTGTGGTAAGTACAAACGCATTCGTTACAGAGGAATTGTTTGTGACCGTTGTGGGGTTGAAGTAACGCGTACAAAAGTTCGTCGTGAGCGTATGGGGCATATCGAATTGAAAGCTCCTGTATCTCACATCTGGTACTTCAAGGGGATTCCAAGCCGTATGGGCTTGACCCTTGATATGAGCCCTCGTGCCCTCGAGGAAGTTATCTACTTTGCGGCTTATGTGGTGATTGATCCTAAGGATACACCACTTGAGCACAAGTCTATCATGACAGAGCGCGAATACCGTGAGCGCTTGCGTGAGTATGGCTATGGATCATTCGTTGCCAAGATGGGTGCCGAAGCCATCCAAGACCTTTTAAAACAAGTAGATCTTGAAAAAGAAATTGCTGAACTCAAAGAAGAGTTAAAAACAGCTACTGGACAAAAACGTGTCAAAGCTATCCGTCGTTTGGATGTTTTGGATGCCTTTTACAAGTCTGGAAATAAACCTGAATGGATGATTCTTAACATCCTTCCGGTTATTCCACCAGATCTTCGTCCAATGTTGCAGTTGGATGGTGGCCGTTTTGCCTCATCTGACTTGAATGACCTTTACCGCCGTGTTATCAACCGTAACAATCGTTTGGCTCGTTTGCTTGAGTTGAATGCACCAGGTATCATCGTTCAAAATGAGAAGCGTATGCTTCAAGAAGCGGTTGACGCTTTGATTGACAATGGTCGTCGTGGTCGTCCAATCACAGGACCAGGTAGCCGTCCTCTTAAATCATTGAGCCACATGCTTAAAGGTAAACAAGGACGCTTCCGTCAAAACTTGCTCGGTAAACGTGTTGACTTCTCAGGACGTTCCGTTATCGCCGTTGGTCCAACGCTTAAGATGTACCAATGTGGTGTGCCACGTGAAATGGCGATCGAGCTCTTTAAGCCATTCGTGATGCGTGAAATCGTTGCACGTGATATCGTGCAAAACGTCAAAGCTGCTAAACGCTTGGTGGAACGTGGAGACGAACGCATCTGGGATATCCTTGAAGAAGTGATCAAAGAACACCCAGTACTTTTGAACCGCGCACCGACCCTTCACCGTTTGGGTATCCAAGCCTTCGAGCCAGTCTTAATTGATGGTAAGGCCCTTCGCTTGCACCCACTTGTCTGTGAAGCCTACAATGCCGACTTTGACGGGGACCAAATGGCCATCCACGTACCGCTTTCAGAAGAAGCCCAAGCAGAAGCTCGTATCCTCATGCTCGCTGCTGAGCACATCTTGAACCCGAAAGATGGTAAACCAGTTGTTACACCATCTCAGGACATGGTTTTGGGTAACTACTACTTGACCATGGAAGAAGCTGGTCGTGAAGGTGAAGGAATGGTCTTCAAAGACCGTGACGAAGCTGTTATGGCTTACCGCAATGGTTATGTTCACCTCCACTCACGTGTTGGTATCGCAACAGACAGCCTCAACAAACCTTGGACAGAAGAGCAAAAACACAAGGTATTGCTTACAACAGTTGGTAAAATCCTTTTCAACGACATCATGCCAGAGGGTCTACCATACTTGCAAGAACCAAACAATGCCAACTTGACAGAAGGCGTTCCAGCTAAATACTTCTTGCCACTTGGTGGAGATATCAAGGAAGCTATCAGCAATCTTGAACTTAACCCTCCTTTCAAGAAGAAAAACCTTGGAAATATCATCGCTGAAATCTTCAAACGTTTCCGTACGACAGAAACTTCTGCCCTACTTGACCGTATGAAGAACCTCGGTTACCACCACTCAACTCTTGCAGGATTGACAGTGGGTATTGCCGATATCCCAGTCGTTGACGACAAGGCTGAAATCATTGAAGAATCACACAAACGTGTAGAACAAATCACCAAACAATTCCGTCGTGGTATGATCACAGATGACGAGCGTTACAATGCTGTTACAGCTGAATGGCGTGCTGCCCGTGAAAAACTTGAGAAACGCTTGATTGCCAACCAAGATCCTAAGAACCCAATCGTTATGATGATGGACTCTGGAGCCCGTGGTAACATCTCAAACTTCTCACAGCTTGCCGGTATGCGTGGTCTGATGGCTGCTCCGAATGGACGTATCATGGAATTGCCAATCCTTTCAAACTTCCGCGAAGGTTTGTCAGTACTCGAAATGTTCTTCTCAACTCACGGTGCGCGTAAAGGTATGACCGATACGGCCCTTAAGACAGCCGACTCAGGTTACTTGACTCGTCGTTTGGTTGACGTTGCCCAAGACGTTATCATCCGTGAGGACGACTGTGGAACAGACCGTGGTCTCCTTATCCGTTCTATCGCAGAAGGAAAAGAGATGATCGAGTCTCTAGAAGAACGTCTCAACGGTCGTTACACTAAGAAAACCGTTAAACATCCAGAAACTGGTGCAGTGATTATCGGTCCAAATGAGTTGATTACAGAAGACAAGGCGCGTGAAATTGTCAATGCTGGTGTGGAAGAAGTGACTATCCGCTCTGTATTTACATGTAACACTCGTCATGGTGTATGCCGTCACTGTTATGGTATCAACTTGGCGACTGGTGATGCGGTTGAAGTTGGTGAAGCAGTTGGT